>JBBITI010000058.1:0-16531 GCA_037440885.1 Dehalococcoidales bacterium
AAAGAGTGTTCGGAAATAAAGCCGATGATTTATGGGGTAACGAAGGATAATGTCGACGATTTAATCGCCCTGGTTAAAACGAATGGTTATGTTGTTGGTGTAAAGGCTTCAAATCTCGACGAAGCCGCCGAACTTACAACCAAACTCACTGGGGCCGGCATTAACGATATTCTCATAGACTCAGGTGCCCGCACCTTGAGAAAAGCTTTCGAAGACCAGGTGGTAATACGCAATCTGGCTATAGTTAAGAAGTTTAGACCACTGGGTTTTCCAACTATCACTTTTCCTGCAGAGATGACGGACGACCCTTTGAAAGAAGCTATCATTGCATCGATATTTATCGCCAAGTATGCCGGGATAATTGTGTTGTCCGACTTACAGGGCGAAACATTATTCCCGCTGACCGTTGAACGGCTGAATTTATTTACAGACCCACAGCGGCCGTTAGCAACTAGCCCGGGTATATATGAGATCGGTAAACCTAACCGAAATTCGCCCGTGCTAATCACGAGCAATTTTTCCTTAACATATTATATTGTTTCAGGGGAAATTGAAAACAGCAAAATTAGCAGTTGGCTTATTGTTATGGATACCGAAGGATTGTCTGTTATGACAGCCTGGGCTGCAGGCAAATTTGTTGCCGATGTAATCGCTCCTTTCGTGAAAAAATGTGGGATAACCGAGAAAGTAGACCACCGGAAGTTAATCATTCCTGGTTATGCTACAGTTGAAGCCGGAGCGCTTGAGGATGAACTACAGGGCTGGCAAATTTTAGTTGGTCCCAGAGACGGTACCAATATTCCTGCTTATCTAAAAAAATGGAAACCATAGGGGAGGTTATATGATCCTGATCGGTGAGAATATAAATATTATGTCCCGTACCATTGGTCCGGCAATACGTGAAAGAAATGCTAAACCGATCCAGGACTTGGCTGTTGCTGAAGCGAGCGCCGGCGTACATTACCTGGATTTGAACATCGGCCCTGCGCGCAAAGCGGGGGACGAAATGATGGCCTGGGTAGTAAGCACAGTACAATCGGTCTGTGATAAACCACTTTCACTTGACACAACAAACCCAATCGCATTGGAGGCAGGATTGAAGGTTGCGAAAGGTAACGCTTTAATAAATTCGGTCTCACTTCAACCGAATCGTCTTGAAACAGGCCTTCCCCTGGTCCAGAAATATAATGCCGATATGATTGGCTTACTCTGGGGTGTTGAAGGTATGCCGCGTGACGCCAATGAACGGTGTGCTATTGCAGTTGACCTTGTTTACAAAGCAAATGAGAGTGGTATTCCCAACGAAAGAATCTGGATAGATCCGATAGCGAGTCCGGTTAGTGTCGAAATAAACCAGGTTAAAGCCTGTGTCGAGTTTATGTCAATGCTTAGCGAAATTTGTCCCGGATGTAAGAGTACTGTTGGCCTTTCGAATATTTCTAACGGAACACCGGATAAATTACGCCCCATTCTTAACCAGACCTATTTAATAATGCTTATGCGGTTTGGGCTTTACTCGGCTATAGTGGACGCTTTTGACCAGGAATTGGCAGCGATCGCCAGTGGACGGAGACCGGACATTGTAGAACTTGTCTATCGTGTAATGGATCATGAAGATGTTAGTCTGGAAAGCCTGACACAAAAGCAAAGAGAATTTGTGAAGACAGCCAAAGTCCTTGTCGGAGATACACTATATTCACACTCATGGTTGGAGGTGTGAGATAATCGCATCAGGCAATCGTGCTGGAGATGGAGGTTGAAATGAAAACTAATGTTACAAGCCAGCATGAAAAGAAAGGTTATGACCTGGCATACGAATTGTCTTATCAAATTGCTTGCCAGGAGTTTCGTTCTACACCGGATATTTTAATGTTATGTCGGAAAACAGGGGCAGATTGGGAGTCACAAGGAGAGGGAAAAGTAATCAGTCTGCGTTTTGTGGGCGAGCAATATTCGGTTAGCTGGCCTGAAGTTGAAATTACTGCTTCTAAAAAAAAGTCACCCGTCCCCATACGTGAGAAACTCCTGATTCTTCATTACCTTAATACATCAAAAGGAACCCCGGTTTCCGGTCGCGCAATCACGTTTCGAGAACTTCCTGCCGGACAGGTGTACTTTCCGACTTATATAAAACGCGCTGTAAATCCGTTTGTCGAAGCTTTTACTGCTGATCCTGACAGGTTACTGCAAGTGGCCACCAAGCTCGGGGGGCATGAGGGAGTTGTTGGAGATGTTTCTGCTGTCATCGAAGCCTTCCCCAGAGTGAGTCTAACCTACGTACTCTGGAAAGGGGATAGCGAATTATCCACAGAAGGAAACATACTGTATGACGCCAATATTACCGATTATCTACCGATTGAAGACATCACGATACTTACAGAAAGTATCACCTGGAGGATGGTGAGACTATAGTTTGGAGTGGGGGGGCTTTCGAATGGGACTGGATAGTTTTTTTAATCCTGCTAGCGTAGCGTTGATCGGTGCGACTGACAGAGAAGGTGCTGCGGGGGCTGAGGTTCTCGAAAACCTCCTGAAAGACCGTCGTCGCCAAATATACCCGATCAACCCGCATAGGAAGAAAGTGTTCGATCTTGACTGCTACAGCAGTGTACTGGATCTACCCCAAATCCCCGAATTGGCAATTATAGTGACGCCATCCGAGACAGTCCCGGATATATTTAAAGAATGTGGAAAAGCCGGAATAAAGGCTGCGATTATTATATCGACTGGATTTAAGGAAAAAGGTCGTTCGGGACATCGCTTGGAATCCAGAGTGGCAAGAACTCTAACCAAGTACGGTATCAGAGTCATCGGTCCTAATTGTATGGGTGTAATCCGCCCGAGTACCGGATTAAACACTACATTCTTCATGGGTATGCCTAAACCGGGAAATGTTGCTTTCCTTTCTCAAAGTGGAGCTCTCGGCGCGGGGATCCTGGATTGGTCTATTCGGAAAAATATTGGTTTTAGTGCTTTTATCTCATTAGGCTCAATGGTGGATGTGGATTTCGGGGACTTGGTAGATTACTTTGGCGAAGACCCCGCAACTCGCAGCATTATTATTTATCCCGAATCAATACGTAATGTTAAGAAGTTTATCAGTGCGGTTCGGGGATTTGCCCGAACAAAACCGGTACTCGTGCTAAAGCCTGGTCGGTACACCGAAACAGCCCGTGCGCTGTTATCACATACTGGATCAATGGTGGGTGAAGATATGCACTACGACGCAATTTTTCGTCGTGCCGGTGCCGTTCGGGTCGAAGAACTAAGAGACCTTTTCAACTGTACCACTTTCTTAAATGGTAACATTCCACCCTTAGGACCGAATTTGGCTATTATCACTAATGGTGGCGGACCAGCCGTTTTAGCTATCGATTATCTGATACAACGCGGTGGTAAACTGGCAAAACTTTCGAAAGAAACGATACGCAATCTTGACAAAGTTCTCCTGCCTAACTGGAGTAAAGCAAACCCTCTCGATCTAAGGGAAGATGCTTCGGCACGACATTATCTTGAGGCAATAAGAACCGTTTCTACCTGTCCGGATGTTAACGGTATTATTGCTATCTACACGCCACAAGGAAGGGCGCCTGTAGAAGTCGCACGAACGATAATTAAAGAACACTTATCCTGCCGCAAACCATTGCTAGCGGTATGGATTGGTGGAAATGAGATAGCTGAAGCACGCCAATTATTTTACGACAATAATGTCGCAACTTTCGAATTTCCTGAAGAAGCGATTAAGACTTACATGTATATGTACGAGTATGCGCGAAACCTGCAAATGTTATACGAAACACCGGGGAAGAGTGGAGTAGAGGGTGCCGCGCAACAACACCTTAAGACGGTCATAAAAAGAACGATTCGGAATGGTATCACATTACTTAGTGCTGAAAATGTTGACAGGTTCTTAAGCACATACGGGATCGATGCGGTAAAACCACTGGCCGTAAAAGACATTCGTGATGTCGAAGTGGGGGCTGAACGGACAGGTTTTCCACTCGTTATGAAAGTAAACTCACCTGATATCAGTCACAAGTCGGAAGTTGGCGGAGTTATCACAAATATCAAATCAAAAGCCGAAGCCGTCTTAGCCTATCAGAAGATTATGGATAATGTCGAGAACCAGAGAAAGAATGCGAAAATTTTGGGTGTGAATCTTTTCCAATATATTGAAGCGAATGGCCCAGAGTTACTCGTTGGCTCGAAGAAGGACATTAACTGCGGCCCCGTTGTTGCTTTTGGTTTAGGCGGCCGTAGCGCAGAATATTTTAACGATATCGCAGTCGGATTACCACCCTTAAATCAGGCATTGGCAAGACGGATTATTGAACAAACCGGAATATACGAAGTATTACTTAAAGAATTGCGAACAGATGCAGAAGCAAATCTGAAGAGCCTGGATGATGTTCTCGTGAAAGTATCCGAAATGGTAGCAGACTTCCCGGAAATAAGTGAATTAGATTTGAATCCGGTAATACTAAAAAACAATCGAGCTATTGTACTCGATGCGAGGATTGTAGTGGACATGACCTGTAACCGAGACAATGACTACAATCATCTCGTAATCACTCCTTATCCGAACCAATATATCCGACCATGGTGGTGCAAGGATGGCCGACAGGTATTACTGCGTCCGGTAAGGCCGGAAGATGAAAACATGGAAAGAGATGCATATGAGCGCCTTTCGGAAGAATCAAAGCGGTTAAGATATTTCTCACCTTTCGGAAAGGCTACACACGAGATGTTAACGCGCTTCTGCAATATAGACTATGATAGGGAGATGGTAATCATTGCCGAAAACAACGAAAACGATACGAAGCGTAGCGTAGGCAATGCCTGGTTGATGGTACAAGCAGATGGGCGTAATGCAGAATTTTCAGTCTTGGTGGCGGAGGACTTTCGGGGTGTAGGACTGGGACTAAAATTCGTAGATATGTTGATAGGTATTAGCCGGGATAAGGGATTGGAAATGATTTATGGGCTTGTATTAAAAGATAATTTTCGTATGATAAGCCTTGCCAAGCGGTTAGGATTTGAAGTACATAACTACGATAGTGACCAATTGAAGCTAGTTCTAGAATTACAGTAGGTAAGTTTCTCTAAAACCAAGGGCAATAGCCTTAATAGTTAAATTGGCACAAAATGACACCTAGTTGGAGGTTGACGGGCATACTGAATTAATAAAAATATAACAAATATGTCATTTTAGCCAAAAATATATACAAAATAAAATACAATACGAGAATAACTGTATTGATAGTTGAAACCCTGCAGTTGTTTAGAAAACTCATAATATTGAAGCATCAACTTGTGGAATAACTCAACGAATTCGACTAAAACAATTTGCAAGACTATAATCGTGGGTCTTGGCAATCCGATCCGAAAGGATGACGGAGTCGGGTGCCTTGTCGCTACAGCTTTAAAACAAAGATTAGCAGGATTACACGTAGACGTGACTGAAGCAAGCGTTGCGGGTTTAGGTCTCTTGGACCTGATAACCGGTTATGACAAAGCAATAATCATCGACGCTATTCAGTTCGAAAATGGGATACCTGGTGAGGTCCACCGCTTTGAAGCCAAAGCTTTACCCCTAACCAGGCATTCTGGTACACCCCATGATATCAATCTGGCTGAAGCCGTTGAAATTGGCAGGAAATTGGGTATTCTCCTTCCAAAGCGAATCGTTATCTATGCTATTGAGGCAAAGGACGTGACCAGTTTTAGCGAGGAGTGCACTCCTGAGGTGCGAAAGGCAGCCGCTGTTTGTATTAAGATGATTATTCAAGAACTGAAACAAATTCAGAGTAACTTGACAGAATAGATTTTTTCAATAATATAACATGACAAGAGTTCATTTGAAGGGGGCTTAATGGAAAATAGAAAGATAGGTGTGTATGTGTGCGATTGCGGATCGAACATCGGAGGAATAGTAGATGTCCCAAAGGTAGTAGAGTTTGCGAAAGGCGTTTCTTCAGTCACCGTAGCCCGCGAATACAAATTTATGTGCTCCAGCCCGGGGCAGGAACTGATCGAACAAGATATCAAAGAGCTAGGCTTAAACCGTGTAGTTGTAGCTTCTTGTTCCCCACAAATGCATGAACCCACATTCCGCCGTGCTGTCCAGAAAGCCGGACTAAATCCTTATCTATTTGAGATGGCGAATATCCGTGAGCACGCTTCATGGGTCACAGATAGACCGGAAGACGCAACCGAAAAAGCGAAAGCGATTGTCAGTGCTGCGGTAAGAAGGGTATATTACCAGGAGCCGCTAGCAACCAGGGAAGTCCCCGTAAATCCGGACACACTCATCGTTGGTGGCGGTGTTGCCGGCATTCAAGCTGCGTTGGAAATTGCTGACTCCGGTAATAAGGTTTATATGGTTGAAAAAGAGCCGAGTATCGGCGGGCATATGATTCAACTTGATAAAACATTCCCCACACTCGATTGTTCCGCATGTATCCTTACTCCAAAGATGACGCAGGTTGGTTCTCACCCCAATATTCGACTGATAACGTTCGCTGAAGTCATCAATGTTTCGGGGTATATCGGCAACTTTACAGTGAAAATAAAGAAGAAGAAAAGATATGTCGATGTTGACAAATGTAACGGGTGCGGAAACTGCTGGAACATTTGTCCCGCATTGATTACCCCCAAAGAGAGGATCATCAAAAAGGGAGATAAAGTGATAAAGGTGGTCCGCAGTTCGAACCGGGTAGAGGAGAGTAAAGATGTCAGCTGATACCGGTAAAATCACGAATATTCTTACTAAATATGACGGCGAGAACAGCCTATTGATACAAGCACTCCTGGAAATTCAACGAGAATTCAACTGGATACCTGATAAATCCATCAGCATTATTGCAGAAAAGCTTCGTGTACCTAAGAGCCGGATATACCGGGTGGCCAGTTATTATAAAGCAATGAGCCTAAAACCGCGGGGAAAGCATATTATCAGAGTATGTCTGGGTACTGCCTGCCATGTGCGTGAAGGCAGCAGAATAATGGACCGGGTAGAAGAAGTCCTTGGAGTATCCGAAAGCGGAACAACCCCTGATATGAATTTTACCCTGGAACGGGTTAACTGCCTTGGTTGTTGTGCACTGGGGCCAGTTATGGTAATCGATGGCGAGTATTTCGGCAAAATGGAAGTAGGTAGAGTTTCAGAACTGGTTGAAAAATACAAATAATGAGAGAAAAAGATGGCAAGATTAAATTCACTAGCCGAACTTGAAAAAGCACGTCAGGAGATACTGAAGAATAACGACTCTTCTAGATCGATTATATCAATCTGCGCCGGTACCGGATGTCTTGCCCTTGGGGTACAGAAAGTGATTGCAGCGTTTAACGATGAGCTTAAGAAACATAATCTGCATAACAAGGTAAGTGTAAGAGAAACCGGATGCCCCGGTTTTTGCGAGCAAGGGCCTGTTATTGTCATCCAACCGGGTGAAATATGCTATGTACATGTGAAGCTCGAAGATGTTAGCGAGATCGTTTCTCTAACAATCGCTGAAGGAAAACTGGTCGACCGACTTCTTTATAGTGAACCGGGGACCAACAACAAAGTAACGAGAGAATCTGATATCCCGTTTTATAAGTACCAAAAAAGAATCGTCATAGGAAACAATGGACTAATTGATCCTAAAAGCATTGACGACTACATAGCATTGGGAGGTTACAAGGCACTAGCTAAAGTCCTTGACAAGATGACCCCGGATCAGGTGCTGGAAGAAATCCGTCAGTCCAATCTTCGGGGAAGAGGTGGTGGTGGATTCTCAACTGCCAGGAAGTGGGCATCCACCCGGGACGCCCCCGAAAAAACAAAATATGTAATCGTAAACTGTGATGAAGGCGACCCGGGAGCCTTTATGAACCGGGCACTAATGGAGGGCAATCCTCATAGCGTTCTAGAAGGGCTGATAATCGGTGCCTATGCTATTGGTGCTAAAGAGGGTTTTATTTATGTACGCGAGGAATATCCGCTGGCTATAGATAACACTCTTATCGCCATCACACAAGCTACTGAATACGGCCTGCTTGGGAATAACATTTTAGGATCGAATCTGTCTTTTACCGTAAAGGTTCACCGCGGGGCAGGTTCCTATGTCTCCGGTGAATCAAGTGCCTTGATGACTGCAATTGAGGGTATGGTTGGAGAACCCAGACCGAAATACACCCATACTGCGATTGAAGGGTTGTGGAATAAACCTTCTTGTTTAAATAACGTAGAAACATGGGCGAATGTTCCTCTCATAATTAATAATGGTGTCGACTGGTATAAATCTATTGGTAACGAAAAAAATAAAGGCACTAAAATTTTCTCTTTGGTTGGCAAAGTTAATAACACCGGACTGGTGGAAGTACCGCTGGGAACAAGCCTTCGCGAAATCATTTTTAAAATAGGCGGCGGAATTCCCAAGAACAAAAAATTTAAAGCTATACAGACCGGAGGACCCTCGGGTGGTTGTATACCTGAGCAATATTTGGACTCACCGGTTGATTTTGATACGTTGACTCAACTTGGTTCCATGATGGGTTCAGGTGGTCTCATCGTCATGGACGAAGATACTTGCATGGTTGATGTCGCCCGCTATTTTGTTGATTTCCTCAGCGATGAATCCTGTGGCAAATGTTTACCCTGCCGGGAAGGACTGCAACAGATGAAAGATATTCTGGAGGACATTACACAGGGAAAGGGGAAGAAAGGGGATATTGAACTCTTAGAAGCACTAGCTACAGTCATGATTGATACCTCATTGTGTGCTCTTGGAACCACTGCCGCAAATCCCGTGTTAAGCACGATTCGCAATTTCCGTAGCGAATATGAAGCTCATGTTAATGAAAAACGTTGCCCTGCGGGTGCCTGCAAGCAACTTACCACTTATTATATCGATCCGTCGAAATGCGTTGCCTGCATGATATGCCTGAGAAATTGTCCGGTTGAAGCGATTACCGGAGCAAGGAATCAAATACATGTAATAGAACAGGGTAAATGCACTAAATGTGGTTCCTGTTACAACGTGTGTCCATCCCGGTTCAACGCAGTGAAAAGAATATCGGGTGAACCCGTACCGTTGCCGATACCGCTGAAACAAAGGGCTATTGCAGGAAGAAAGAAGTAAAGGGGACTATTAATGGCTGAAATTACTTTAGAGATAAACGGAAAACAGATAGTCACGCAAGATACAGCTACAATATTAAAAGCGGCCAGTAGTGCCGGTATAAAGATACCCACACTATGTCACCACCCGGCAGTGAAGCCTTACGGCGGTTGCCGTTTGTGTATCGTTGAGTTACAGGAAACAGGCAGGTCGAGAATCGTCACTTCATGTAATTATCCTGTGAGTCAAGGACTGGTAGTAAAAACTGACTCAGAGAGAGTGATTAGCGACCGGAAGGTATTGATTGAGTTACTTCTGGCACGTTGTCCGGATGCTGAAATTATCCGACAGATAGCTGAGGAATACGGTGTTAAGAAGTCCCGGTTTAAAACAGGTAAACCTGAAGAGTTGTGCATACTCTGCGGGCTATGCACCAGAATATGCGGTGAGGTTGTCGGAGCCTCGGCTATTGATTTTGTTAACCGTGGCGCCACTCGTGAAATCGGTATCATTCCGGAGATAACTCCCGAAGCCTGTATTGGCTGTGGTGCCTGCGCTATGGTCTGCCCTACGGGAATTATCTCTATGGAAGATTTGCACGGCCGGAAGATACTGCATGCTGAAACTATGCTCGGGCCGAATAAAGCAATACGGATCCCGGTCATGCAAGCCGTACCCAATGTCCCGGCAATAGATGATGAGGCCTGTATCCACTTTAAAACCGGTGAATGCCAGCTCTGCGTAAAATCCTGTGACCGCGAGGCCATAAACCATGAGATGGAAGAGGAAATAATTGAGTTTAATGTTGGTAACATCGTTCTAGCCACGGGTTTCAAGGAATTCGATCCTTCGGTTATGCAGAAATATGGTTACGGACGCCTGGACAATGTCATCACCGGTCTGGAGTTTGAACGACTAGTAAATTCTTCCGGTCCTACCGGCGGCAAGATATTAATGAAGAATGGTGAAGAACCTAAGAGTGTGGCTATTGTACACTGCGTCGGTAGCCGTGATATCAACTACCACGAATATTGCTCATCGGTTTGCTGCATGTACTCCCTGAAATTTTCGCACCTGTTGAGAGAGCATATACCGGGCGCCGAAATATATGAATTTTATATCGATATCAGAGCTCCACGTAAGGGTTTTGAAGAGTTTTACAATCGTATTTTACGCGAGGGTACTATCCTGTACCGAGGTCGGCCTGGAGAGATTACCGATGTCACAGAAACCTCCGATGAGAGAGGTAAGTTAATTGTTAAATTTGAAAACAGTCTCATCGGCGAAAGGGAACGTCTCCCGGTTGATATGGTTATCCTCAGTGCTGCTCTCGAACCTCAAAAAGATGCCCGCGATGTTGCCCGGATATTTAATATCAGCTGCGGCGCAGGTGCCTTTTTCATTGAGAGACATCCCAAACTTGACCCTGTAAACACGATGACAGAGGGTGTTTTTATTGCCGGTTGTTGTGAAAGTCCTAAGGATATACGTGATAGTGTTTCACAGGCATCCGCTGCTGCAGCCAGGATTCTTGCTCTGATCAGCAAAGGTATAGTAGAGACCGAAGCAACTATCGCTGAGATAAGAGAAGAACACTGTTCTGGGTGCAGGATTTGTAACTTACTCTGCCCCTACGGAGCTATTTCTTATATAGAAGATAAAAAGGTGTCCAGGATTAATGATGCCATTTGTAAAGGTTGCGGAGCTTGCGTCGCTGCGTGTCCGAGCACAGCTATCAAACACAAACACTACACTACAGAAGAAATTATGGCGCAGATAGAAGGTATTCTAGTTTAGGTTCGATATGTGATATCGGAAAAGGGGAAAGTATGGAAACAACTACCATTAGAGGAGCTAAGAAATTCGTTGATGAGGTAGCTGGTGAGCCGGGTGGAGAGAAGATAAATGAGTGTATCCAATGCGGGGTATGCAGCGGTTCGTGTCCGACCGTAGAATGGTGGGAATACCCCCCAAGGGCAATTATCGCCATGATTCGAGCCGGTAAAAGGGATAAAGTGCTGTCGAGCACATCAGCCTTTAACTGTGTTACCTGTTACTCATGCACGGTGCGCTGTCCGCGAGGCATCAAACCATCTCAGTTGATACATGCCGTCGAAGCCATTGCCGAACGCGAAGGGTATGAACCGAAAACTCCGACTTTGGTCTTGCATAGGGGCTTACGCGACTCGATGAAACGAGGGCGCATTTGGGAGTTTCGCGTGGCAATGGCTTTTTACTTTAAAACTAGTCTACTTGAAGGCTGTCGGATGATACCCGTAGCCTGGGATTTGATATCTCGCGGTCTCATGCCCGTGTTCCCGCCAAAGAAGGTCAGGGGTAGCCGCGAGGTTGCGGCGATATTGGAAGAGGTTACCTCGATGCAAAAAAGCGGAGGCGTAAAATGAGGCAATATACCTATTTCCCCGGATGTGCTATGGAAAGCACCGGCAAGCCTATTCAAGCGTCACTAGATGCAATCACCAAGGTACTGGACATAGAACTGAAAGAACTTGAAGACTGGACATGCTGCGGCTGCCCTGGGGAGTCGATCAATGAGCTGGCGGCAACGGCGATTGCCACCCGCGACCTTGCTCTGGCTGAAAAGACTGGACTTGACATGGTTGTCCCGTGCAGTTGTTGCTATCGGAACTTGCTTGCCGCACATATAACCTATACCCAGGATCCCAGAATTAGAGAACAGGTCAGGAAGGCTCTGGCGATAACCAATCTTGAATACAACGGAACATTGAGAATCAGAAATCTGGTAGACGTTTTTGTCAACGACATTGGCCTTGATGTGATCGCTTCCAAAGTGCAGCGAAAGCTTACGGGATTGAAAGTAGCCAGCTACTATGGCTGCCACCAGTCACGTCCTTACGGCCCGGATGATTTCGAGTTTCCCGTCTGGCAGGATCAGATAGCCGAAGTTCTTGGCGCCGAGGCGATATTCTTCCCGTTGAAAGCCCAGTGCTGCGGTGGTACGCAACTTTTCAGTAACAAAGATATGATTTACAAGCTACTCTATAGAATCCTTGATAACGTTGAGCAAAATGGCGGCCAGTGTATATCAAGCACGCTTTGTCCGCTATGCTTTATAAATTTAGACGCCAATCAGGGTCGCATCAAGAATCGAGACGGTAAAAGATTTCGCATGCCCGTTTTGGCGCTCACTCAGCTGATGGGAATAGCCTTCGGATTGAACCCGAAAGAGATAGGGCTAAACAAAAATATTTCGCCAGCTCTCAAGGCGGTTGAGTCGTACTTAAGAGCACCAGTGGAGGAGGTACTGAAATGAACTGGGAACCTAAAATTGTTGGTTTCTTATGCAACTGGTGCTCCTATCGCGGTGCAGACCTGGCGGGCACCTCACGACTCCATTTCGCACCCAATGTTAAGGTAATCAGGGTCCCCTGTAGCGCTAGGGTAGAGCCGGCGTTTGTAATAAAAGCCTTCCAATCCGACGCCGATGGTGTGCTGATTCTTGGATGTCATCCGGGAGACTGCCATTATGTCGAAGGCAATTATAAGACGATGCGGCGGGTTCCGTTATTGAAGAAAATGCTGGCTCAGTTCGGCGTTGAAGAAGAAAGAGTCCGCCTCGATTGGGTATCAGCGTCTGAAGGAGAAAAATACGCTTCGATAATTAATGAAATGACGGAGACAGTCAGGGCGCTGGGCCCTTTTAAGCTAAACAACAAGGAGAGTCAGCATGGCGAAAATTAAGCTGGCACTATACTGGGCGTCAAGTTGCGGTGGTTGTGAGATTGCTCTACTCCAGATAGGCGAGAAACTCCTTAAACTGGTTGAGGTTTCCGATATCGTCTTCTGGCCGGTGGCGATTGATGTCAAATACAAGGACGTAGAAGCAATGCCGGAAGGAAGCATCGATCTATGCCTGTTTAACGGAGCTATTCGTACCTCCGAACAGGAACACATGGCGAAAATGCTACGAGGCAAATCCAAGATATTGATTTCTTACGGTGCCTGCGCCAATTACGGCGGTATCCCGGGACTAGCCAATCTGTATAACCGCGATATGATTTTCAGAAGGGCTTATCTGGAAACACAGTCTACAGATAACGAAAAGAGGGTATTGCCACAGACCAGTTGCCAGGTGGCCGAAGGAACGTTGTCTATCCCCGAATTTTTCGATACCGTGAAAAGCCTACCTCAAACCGTGGATGTGGATTTCATTATTCCCGGTTGTCCACCGGAAGAGAAGACTACCTGGCTTGTCTTGGAAGCACTGATTAACAATCAACTCCCTCCCAAAGGTACTCTAATCACTCATAATGTCAAAGGTGTGTGTGATGACTGTCCACGAAAAAAGAACGAAAAGAAAGTAAAGAAATTTTACCGTCCGTTTCAGATCATCCCTGACCCGGAACTCTGCTTGCTGGAGCAGGGAATCCTGTGTGCTGGAGTTGCTACTTTGGGTGGGTGTGGTGCCCCGTGTCCTCAGGCTAATATGCCCTGCACCGGATGCTACGGACCAGTCATGGGTGTGACTGATCAAGGAGTTTATCTCTTGAGTGCCGTAGCCTCAATAATTGATTCTACCGATTCGGAAGAGATTGCCAAGATAATTGGCGATATCGCCGATCCAGCCGGCACATTTTACAGGTACTCCATGCCTGATTCGCTGTTAAGGAGGTCAAGGATAAAGTGAGAAAAATAACGATAGACCCAATAACCCGTCTCGAAGGTCACGGAAAGATAGAGATATTCCTCAATGACAAAGGCGAGGTGGCTAATACCTACTTTCAAGTGCCAGAGTTCAGGGGTTTTGAGAAATTTTCCGAGGGTCGTATGGCTGACGATATGCCCCAGATTACCCAAAGGATATGTGGCGTTTGTCCAGAGGCTCATCACCTAGCTTCAACCAAAGCACTTGATGCCCTATATCATGTTGATCCGCCGGGACCGGCGAAAAAGCTCCGCGAGCTTCTCTACAGTTCTTTCTACGTTACAGACCATACTACTCACTACTACATTCTGGGTGGCCCCGATTTTATCATGGGACCTGATGCTCCGGTAGCGGAACGTAACATCATCGGCGTCATCGGCAAGGTTGGTCTCGAACTGGGCGGATCTGTGATTAAGACCCGCATGCGCAATCACCATATTATCCATATGGTTGGCGGCAGGGGAGTGCACCCCGTCTTTGGCCTGCCCGGTGGCGTGAGCCGGGGTATCAATGAAACAGAAAGAAAAGAGATCGAAGAAATCGCTAAGGAATCCGTGGAATTTGCTAAAACATCTCTCAAAATCTTTGATGATATCGTTCTGAAAAACAAAGCTTACGTGGATATGATTCTCAGCGATGCCTACACTCATAAGACCTATTATATGGGCCTCGTTGATGACAAAAATAAAGTCAACTTTTATGACGGTAAGGTCAGAGTGGTCGACCCCGAAGGCAAGGAGTTTGCCAAGTATTCTTCCGCGGAGTATCTTAACCATATTTCCGAACATGTCGAGCCGTGGACGTACATTAAATTCCCGTTCCTCAAGAAAATCGGCTGGAAGGGTTTTGTAGATGGTAAAGATAGTGGTGTCTTTCGAGTTGCTCCTCTGGCTAGGCTCAACGCCGCTGATGGTATGGCGACGCCGATGGCGCAGGAATACTACGAGAAGTATTTCTCTACTCTCGGCGGCAAGCCAGTCCACCACACGCTGGCTATGCACTGGGCACGCCTAGTGGAACTCATGTACGCTGCTGAACGCCTCCTCGAACTAAGCCGAGACCCCGATATCACAAGCCCCAACATTCGGACTATTCCTACAAAGACGCCTGATGAGGGTGTGGGGATTCTGGAGGCTCCGCGTGGTACACTGACACACCATTATGTCACCGACGAAAAAGGCGTCATCAAAAAGGCAAATTTGATTGTGGCCACGCTGAACAACTCTGCCGCGGTGAATATGTCGGTGGATAAGGCGGCTAAGTCTCTTATTAAACCAGGCAAGGAGATAACCGAAGGTATCTTGAATCGCATTGAGATGGCATGGCGCCCCTACGACCTTTGTCTGGCCTGTGCCACTCATTGTCTGCCCGGACACCCCGCTGTGCCCATGTACGTTTATGACAGCAATGCAAAGCTGGTACGGAGGTTCATCTAGGAAATAACTTCAAAGTCAGCCCCGGTCAGCCAAAGACACTAGGTTCGTGGGTTTGTAGTCCGTCAGCGATAATGGGACACAAAGACGGGTAAAAATACCATAAATTTCAGGTATTGGTTCAAGCTTTTCCCAGGTTGTAAACTCAAATAACTAAAAAGAGCTTTAGCGTGTCCCAGGATAGAAAACAAGAACCTAAAAGTGATGCGGCGGAGTCCAGGACTAATGAATGTAGATTCTCAAGATAATTTTCCACTTTTTGCATAATATTCTCACAGTAATTTGCCACCCAAATTCTCAAGTTTATTTTCCACCCCCCAGGTGCACCAAAACCGGTAACACTTTACCACTTCTACTATCCATATACAGATATAATAAACTACACTACATTGGCTTCTTACCACAAGTGTAATAAAATGTTAGTGTGTGAGTAAATATGGGAGTCGAAATGAAAGTCAAAAATAGAATGAAGTTGCTAATTTGCGAACTACTGGTAATAGTGATGTTCCTTCCTGCTCAACTGGGGTGCGCACAAGAGCTACAAAATACGTCAACCCAGACTACCATGCCAACCTTAACCAACACTACTGACGATAACACCCGTGTCTGGAATCCCAAGACTATCCCAGAAGCTGAGGCTATCACCGGATACGACATCTATACGCCCACTTACATTCCAGCCGATTTCGCTATTAGTAGTTCCATCATGATCTCGCGGATGGGATTTGGCGATAACCAATGGAAGACCGTTACCCGTGTGTGGCTGTGGAAAGGCAATCGTGATCTCAGTATTCAGTTGGTCCAAAACGAAAAACCCTTCAAAATCGGTGGAGGAGAGTCATATGAGGTCAACGGCAAACCAGGCCAGAGAGCGTTCCACCAAGGCTCTGCAGGAGAACCCTCTTCGCTAGGACTGGCGTGGGAGCAGGATGGCTTCTATTTTTCACTAGGAGGGATCCTTAAAGACCCTCTTACCGAAGCCGAGATGTTAAAGATCGCCGCATCTCTTAAGCACATCCAGTAAATCGTCCTTCTCATGTAGGCGGTAACCTTGGAGGAGAAGGTGTTCGAGTACAAAAAGTACGTAATTACGCACTAAAAACGTCTGATGACTGCTGGATATTAGATTTTCTTAAATTAAGGCTTGGGGAAAATAAAGAAAAATGTAACTAATTGTCTACAAAGTGCCTACAAACGTAACATGAACATACCAGAAAAGTGGAGCCGAGGTAACAGTAGGTAGTACTGGCAGAGACTTCGATTTGGTTTTTAGTATTAGTATTTAGATGATTATCACTGATACAGTT
>JBBITI010000059.1:0-7284 GCA_037440885.1 Dehalococcoidales bacterium
CGTTCTTATTCACGTCAGCATTATAACGAAATTTTCGTTAATTGTCAAGACGGCAAAAGCTGCAGCACCTGATTGTGATAAAATAGATGGACACCCGATTAATTTTTAAGGCACGCTTTTCCTGAAAGGGAAAAAATATGAAGTTGGCTGAATTTGTTACTACCGTGAAGCGCCCGGTACTGTTGGACGGGTCTATGGGTACGCAGTTAGCCAAAGCCGGCGTGGTGATGGGCGGTCAGGCTAATCTGAGTCATCCGGAGACGGTGACCGCTATCCACCGGAGTTATGCGGAGATCGGGGTGGATCTGATAATTACCAACACGTTGACGATGAACCGTATATTTATTGAAAGTCATCATCTTGACATAGATACGAGGCAGGTCAATCTTGCCGGAGCAAGGCTGGCGCGTTCCGTAATCCACGAGGGCCAGTTTGTGCTGGGCGATGTAAGTTCAACCGGAAAATTACTGCAACCGAACGGTCCGCTGGCAGAAGAGGAAGCATATGCTGCCTACGCGGAACAGGCAACGATCCTGGCGGAGGGCGGGGTAGACGGTTTCATCATCGAAACGATGATCGATTTAAAAGAAGCGCTCTGTGCCTTGCGTGCCTGCAAGACCACCGGACTACCGGTCATCGTTTCGATGGCTTTCGAGACGGTACGCAGGGGAGGGCGGACGGTGATGGGTAATTCCGCCCGGGATTGCGCGATTACTTTGGCGGCAGAAGATCCATTGGCCCTGGGGGCGAACTGCGGGGGACTGACGCCGGCAGAAATGGCCGAGGTTGTAGCCGTGATGAAGAGGGAGACAGCGATACCGATAATTGCCCAGCCCAATGCCGGGCGTCCCCGTTTTGTTGCCGGGAATACAGTATTTGACATGACGCCGCAAGATTTTGCCGTGGGCGTACAAAAGTGCCGCGATGCTGGTGCCGGTCTTCTGGGGGGGTGCTGCGGGACTACGCCGGCCCATATACAGGCAGTGGCAGATAGTCTCCGGAAGAGCGGTTGATCGGGATGATCATTATTTTGCCTTTGATGGATCAATTATCGTCTGTTGAGGGATAGATATGAAGAAAACGGTTTTCATCGACGGCCAGCACGGTACTACCGGTCTGAAGATCCGGGACCGTCTGATGATAAGAAATGACATTGAAGTACTGGAGATCCCGGAAGCGAAAAGAAAAGATCCGGAAGTCCGCAAACAATTGCTTAACGAAGCAGATATTGTCTTTCTCTGTCTGCCGGACGATGCTGCCCGGGAATCGGTCAGCTTGATACACAGTAAGAAGGTTTGTATCATCGACGGCTCAACCGCGCACCGGGTAACGCCGGGCTGGGTATATGGCTTACCGGAGCTTAACAAAGAGCAGCGGAGCGCGATCAGAAATTCCAGGCAGATCGCGGTGCCCGGGTGCCATGCGACCGGGTTCGTTTCGATGCTCTATCCCCTGGTTGCTCTCGGGATCGTGGGGGCTGACTACCCGGTAACCTGTAACTGCGTGGCCGGTTATAGCGGCGGCGGCAAGTCGATGATTGCCGAGTACGAAACACCGGGTACCCCCGAATTTATCAAAAACCCCCGGCCTTACTCGCTGGCGTTGAACCACAAACATATCCCGGAGATGACCCGGATAACCGGTCTGGCATATCCGCCGCTGTTCGCCCCGACCGTGGTAAACGTTTACAAAGGGGAGATTATCTCGATTCCCCTCATCGTACGTCACTTGAAAAAGCAGGCCGGCGCCGTCGAGATCAAGGAAACCCTGGCTGAATATTATGGCGGAGAGCGGTTTATTAAAGTGATGCCGTTCCCGGCGGATGCGTATTTGAAAAACGGTTTTCTGACCTTTACCGATTGCAACGATACCAATAACCTGGAGATATTTGTCTTCGGGAATAACGAACGCGTCCTGCTGTGCGCCCGATTCGATAATTTGGGTAAGGGGGCTTCGGGAGCGGCGGTGCAGAACATGAATATCGTCCTGGGCGTGGATGAAGCTACCGGTTTATAGCGTTCACTGTGCCGGTTGGAGTCCGGCGGGAATACCGGCTTCACAGGGCACCCCGGTCTGACACAAACCACAGGCGACGTATCTGCCGATGTAGCCTGCTTCCCGGCCGAGATCATGAAGGATCATTTTCTGCTTGGTATTCAAGAAATCAAAGCACTTTTGTTTGTCGTGACCGGCTTCGGTAATCGCTCCGGCGGGGCAGCGTTTGATGCAATGTCCGCAAGGCAAGCCCCGGTAGAATAAGCAATTTGCCCGGAAATCCGGGTATTTGAGGGGCGATGCAGGGATCTCGGCATTGGTGACCACGCTTCCGGCGCGCATGGCGATGCCCTTCGGCGTAATAAAGCCTTCACTCAATCCGAAGGTGCCCAGTCCTGCGGCGTAGGCGATGTGCCTTTGGGACCAGTTGGAGCCGACGGTGAAACTCTGCACTTTATAAAACTCGGACAACTCGGGGGCGATAGCGGCAAACCCAAGCTTTTCAAGTTCGGCGACAAGGTGTCTGGAAAGCTCGTTGATAAAGTCCTGACCGTGCCAGCGGGTATGGTTCCAGCGCAACGAGGCGACCAGGGTTTCCTGGCGCAGGCTGGCGCGGGTCTGCTCGGTGGCCGGCATCACGAATGAGATAACGGATACTTTAACCGGGTTGGCGGTGATGCCTTTACGGCGCAAATGGCTTTCCATGATTTCCCGGGGGGTGAGGTGAAAGCTGCCGACGATATGCTTATATGCGGAAAACAAAGGCGCATCGCCATCGGCGAACCCTACAATCGGTTCGTCAAATATCGGTGCGCCGTCGATGTCTTTCAGGCGATTGGCCGGGCTATCCGCAGTGTATTGTTTGACAAGTTTTTCGATTGCGGGAGCAAGGCCGGCCGCGGCTGGCCTTGCTCCGAATCCGCCATTTCCCATGGTCTGCTTTCCTCAGGTCAGGTTCATTTGCGGGATGCCATTGCCGCCACTTTTATGCGGCAAAGCAGCGATTTCATCTCAGTATAGCCGGTGACCGGGTCACGCGGTTCGAGCTGGGTGAGCATATTGGAGTTAGCTTCTGCCCAACCATGCGGAATGCTGACAATGCCCTCGTGCAGGTCGCCGGTGGTGCTGACTTTCATCGAGATGTGGCCTTTAACGGTTTCAATCTCAATCAGATCTCTGTCTTTGACACCGTATTTAGCGGCAGTGACCGGATTAATCTCGGCTATCGGCTCAACAGCCTGATCACGCAGGAGCGGGATATTACGGAACTGCGTATGGGTGTACTGGGGCAGGCGGGCACCGGTGGTTAATATCAGCGGGAACTTTTCCGCCAGCTCCGGCGTCCGGACGTGACTCTGGCTGGGTTCGACGTGATGGGGGATCGGATCGTAGCCGGCATCAGCCAGTGTCTGAGAGTAGATTTCAATCTTGCCGGAAGGCGTCCGGTAACCGCCTTGAGCGTATTTCTTCTCAGTATAATACATGCCTTCGGGGTGTTCTTTATCCAGTTGATCCCGGGTTAACCCGCTGGGCTTGAGGAAGAAATCGATCACTTCTTCCTCGGTGTTCCAGGGGAAATATTCCTGGTAACCCATGCGCCGGCCCAGTTCGGTCCAGATCTTCCAGTCCGGCCAGCTCTCGCCGACAGGTTCAATGACTTTTTTCCGCAGCAAAGCATAAGGAATACAGGTATTGACTCCGTACACGTATCCCACGCCGCCCTTTTCCAGGTGCGTGCAAGCAGGCAGTACGATATCAGCCAGTTTCGCGGTCTCGGTCATGAAAAGATCGATTACTACCATGAAGTCCAGCTTGCGCATCGCCTGCTGGATGCGCACCGCGTCCGGCAGGGTCAAAGCTGGATTACCGCCTTGGGAGATGAGCGCTTTCAGGAAATAGGGTTTACCGTCTAATACGGCATCGGCAAATAACATCTGCTGACCGTAAGGCGATACCCGGCCCCAGAATCGGCGGAAAAGCGGATGCGATTCGGCGCCCACCGGTTCGCCGACTTCCGGTACCCGGAGGTCGCCAAGGCGAATGAACGGGATGGTGGTCCAACCTCCTGCAACATCGACATTTCCGGTTACGATTTGCAATAAGGAAAGTACCCGGTTGGTCTGGAAACCGTTGATATGCTGGTCGATGGAGCATGTCCCGGGGTTAATGCAAGCCGGTTTTATGGTGGCAAAAAGGCGGGCGATCTTACGAATATCGTCGGCTGGTATCCAGGTGATGGCCGATACTTTTTCCGGGGTGTACTGTTTCACATGTTCGACCAGTTTGTCATAACCCATGGTAAAAGTGTCAATGAATTTCTGGTCTTGCAGGCCTTCAGTGATGATAACATGCAACATCCCGAGGGCGAGCGCGGTATCGGTGCCGGGGCGGATTGGAATATGAATCCCCTTCTGGGCAATCGAGGTTCTCTTGGGATCGATGACGATTAGATGGGTGAGAGTTCCTTTTTCCATTGCTTTGTAAATCTTGTTGGCAATGGTCATGCGGGAATTGTCCATGTTCTGGCCCCAGACGATCAAACACTGCGCGTTCCAGGGTTCTTCAATAGGATAAGTGCCGAAGGTCATCTGGCGGGCCATGATACGCGAGCGGAAGCAGTTGCCCTCTACTGACAAAAGGTTGGGGGTGCCGTAGACACCGCGGAATCGCTGGGCGAAACCGGCCAGTTCGATATTTTCGGTGCCGATGGACCCGCTGTAAACGGCGAGGGCCTGGGCACCGTATTTCTCTTTGATGACTTTCAGCTTGGCGGCGATGGTATCCAGGGCTTCATCCCAGGAAATGCGCTGCCATCCGCCGTCTGCCTTCTTTTTCAGAGGATATTGCAGGCGTTCCGGAGAATAGACATAATCAACCAGGGCTTCGCCCCTGGGACAGATATAACCTTCGCTGACACCGTGTTCCGGCATGCCTTCGACTTTGATCAGTTTACCGTCTTCCACCGTTGCATTTATGCCGCAACTGTTGATGCATAGAATACAGTCGGTTTTTATTATCTTGCGTGACATAGATTATCCTCCCTTTACTACAGATCTACCGGACAGAATACAAACAACAGTATAGCCAAGATTCTGGTGAAGCGTCAAGCTAAATTCAAAACGTAGATTAACAAATGTTAATAAAATTATGGTACCGCTTCCCTTCTTAAAAGCTGATTATTTGTACGGGAATAGCCTTGACAGTTGTTGGACCGGACAGATACAATGCTTTTTAGTAGTATAAAAGGTTGTTCACCAGAACAGTGTCCGAGATTAACATCGAATTTCAGCCGATGGGGCGGCGAGGCCAGTTTCCTCAAGGCCAATCTCTACTGGAATACGCCCGGAGGCTGGGAATTGGCATCAGCAGTGTCTGTGGCGGTAAAGGTGTTTGCGGCAAATGTAAAATCCAGGTCTTAAATCACAGGGTCGCCGCGCCGCGTGACCTCGATAACCGGACTTTTTCCCTGGCATTTTTGGCATCTGGATGGCGGTTGGCCTGCCAGTATTTCCCTGAAGAGGATTGCACGGTTCATGTTCCGGTCGAATCCATGACCACACCGCAGCGGACACAACTCGAAGGCATCGATATCCCGGTCCGGCCGGTTCCTCTTGTCAAAGGTTACCAGGTAAAACTGGATCCGCCTTCATTATCCGACACGCTGGGTGATGTGGACCGCCTTATTGAAACACTGACAGACCAGCATGTCCCCGCCAGGTCGGTTGATATTGGAGCGCTGAAGTCGATACCGGGGCCGGTGAGGAGTTGGGGCTGGCAGTTTGAGGCGTTTGTGCGTCATGGTGAAGTGGTTGCTGTCGGTCCGCCTGCAGGCCGTCATCTCGGGATGGCGGTTGACTTGGGCTCCACAAAACTGGCGGCGTATCTCATCGATCTGCGTGACGGAAGGACCCTGGCTGCGAAAGGCTTGATGAATCCCCAGATAAGTTATGGGGAAGATATTATCGCACGCTGTAACATGGCAGCGGCTTCGCCTGAAGGGGCGGCGAAGCTGCAAAAGTTGGCCGCAGGGGCGATAAACGAGCTTGCGGGAATGATGACCGGTTCGATCGGAGCTACTACGGAGAATATTCACGATGCGGTGGTGGTCGGTAATACAGCCATGCATCATCTTTATCTTGGACTGCCGGTCAGGCAACTGGTGACGGCGCCGTTCATCCCGGCAATCAGCCGGGATCTGGCCGTAAAAGCACGCGATATCGGAGTTGGTCTCGCTTCCGGAGCCTATGTTCATACTCTGCCGAATATCGCCGGTTTCGTCGGTGCCGATCACGTCGCAATGCTGCTGGCGATCGGAGTAAGCCGGCTCAAGGGGACTGTAATTGCCCTGGATATCGGCACCAACACCGAAATTTCCCTCGTCCATAACGGCGAGATCTTCAGCGTGTCCTGTGCTTCCGGACCTGCTTTTGAGGGAGGGCATATCAGGGATGGGATGCGGGCGGGAACCGGCGCTATCGAGAGGGTGAAGATTGCCGGTGCTGATGTCAAATACGAAACGATCGATAATACGCCTCCGGTCGGCATCTGTGGTTCCGGGATCATCGATACCGTTGCCCAGTTGTACGTCGCCGGTATCATCGACAGCAGCGGGCGGATAACCGCAGTTAATTCGCGGGTCCGGGATGTCGAAGGCCGGAAAGCATTTATACTGGTACCGGCAGACGAAACCAATGGCCACTCCGATATAGTTTTCACCCAGCATGACATTCGGGAACTCCAACTGGGAAAGGCTGCGATACGAGCGGGTATTGCTACCCTGTTAGCTGTCAACGGAATACCTGAGAGCCGGATAGACGAGATCATCATTGCGGGCGCCTTTGGCAGTTATATCGATGTCGCGAGCGCGGTCGATCTGGGGATGCTGCCCCCGATACCGTTAGAAAGGTTCCGGCAGGTTGGCAATGCCGCCGGGATGGGAGCAAAGAGAGCGCTTCTCTCTGCAGCACAGCGTAGCGAAGCACGTAACATTGCCCGTCACGCGCAATATATTGAATTAGCGGGGAATACAAGCTTCAACGAAGCTTTTATCAGTGCCATGCAGTTAGGACGTTATTATCTGCAAAACGGGAAGAGGAAGGAGATTGATTAATGCAAACTAAAATTTCAGGTACCACAAAAGAGGTTATCATCAGCTACGATTCGGCCACGATTTCGGTAGGGGAAAGGATCAATCCGAGCGGCAAGAAAAAGCTGTCTGCTGCTCTCCAGGCGGGCAGTCTCGAAATTGCCTGCCAGGAAGCGATTGCCCAGGTACAAGCCGGGGCGGAT
>JBBITI010000059.1:7307-16110 GCA_037440885.1 Dehalococcoidales bacterium
CCCTGGGGGTGGACGAAGTTACGATGCTGCCGGAAGCCGTGAAAGCTGTTCAGGCGATCGTGGACGTTCCGCTTTGCGTAGATAGTACCAACCCGGCGGCACTCGAGGCCGCGCTGAAAGTATACAAAGGCAAAGCAATGGTAAATTCGGTAAAAGGTGAAGAAGAGTCTTTAAACACGGTACTGCCGATTATTAAAAAATACGGCGCCGTCGTCGTCGGTTTGACCATGGATGAAAAAGGTATTCCGGGCGACGCCGACCGCCGGGTTGCCATTGCCCACCGGATTGTGGAACGGGCGGAAAAAATGGGTATCCCGCGCGAGAACGTAGTGATCGACTGCCTCGCCCGGACACTGGCTGCGGAAAGCAAATCCGGACCGGCGGTTCTCGAAGCGATCCGGCGGGTCCGTGTGGAGCTAGGGGTCAACCAGACCATGGGTGCCGGAAATGTGTCATTCTATATGCCGGACCGCCACCTGCTCACCGGCACTTTCCTGGCGATGGCCATGTATGCCGGGATCACCTGCCCGATCGTAGATGTCGCCGGAATTCGCCCCTTTATTCTGGCTGCTGACCTGGCGCTTGGCCGTGATAACCATGCCTTGAAATATATCCGGGCTTTCCGCCAGGGCCAGAAACCGAAGAGTTAGGACACATCTGTTTTCGATGGTTGACTGGTGGGGAGCAGTAGTTCGCGAAAGCTCCCTACTGGTTTTTTGGGGTGATATTGAAACAGTTGTTGACCTTCTGTTACTGCTCAAGATAAAATTATGAACAGTAAAAGATGACGATGTTTAAATACCCATCACCAAAAAACGTGACCAACTTTCGTATCTCCGATTTAGCTTTACGCGATACGATTCCCACTGTTGCGCGATGTCTGGAAGTCCTTGATTATCCGGACA
This sequence comes from Dehalococcoidales bacterium, assembly GCA_037440885.1. Classification (GTDB taxonomy): domain Bacteria; phylum Chloroflexota; class Dehalococcoidia; order Dehalococcoidales; family UBA2162; genus JBBITI01. The sequence continues at coordinate 8,213 of JBBITI010000059.1, forward strand.
GCGATATCCTTCAGCTTGTCCATGAAGCTTATAAAGTAAGGTACCAGCATTTCGGGAACCGGGTGCGGGTACAGGTATTAAGAAACATTAAAAGCGGGCTCTGTTCGGAAGATTGTCAATATTGCGCCCAATCCCGGGTATCGCAGGCTGAAATTGAGAAATATCCCCTGGTTTCCAAGGAGACGTTGCTTAAAGAAGCGCACAAAGCAGCCCGGATCAATGCCACCCGCTTTTGTATGGCTACCAGCGGTATCCGGCCGGATGACCGGGAGATCGATCAGCTTTGCGAAACGATCATCGCCATCAAGCGGGAGACTCATCTCCCTTTATGCGCCTCGGTAGGGCTGATAACCCAGGAGCAGGCGGAAAAACTGAAATATGCCGGACTGGACCGGGTGAATCACAATCTGAATACCAGCCGCAGTTATTATCCGCGCATATGTACGACTCATTCTTTCCAGGACCGGATTGATACGATCATCAACTGTCGCGCCGTCGGTTTGGAAATCTGCTGCGGCGGGATCGTCGGCCAGGGAGAGACAGACGACGATGTTATTGATTTGCTGCTGGCGTTACGGGAGATGAAACCGGAAGCAATCCCGATCAATTTCCTTGTCCCGGTGAAAGGGACGCCTTTTGGTGATATCGATACCGGTTTGACCCCGCAGCGGTGCCTGAAAATTCTCTGTTTGGCACGGTTTTTAAATCCCAAAAGCGAGATAAGGGCTGCAGGCGGTTGGGAATACCACATGCGCTCGCTGAAACCCCTTGCATTGTATCCGGCAGATTCCATATTTGTATCCGGATACCTGACCACTGGTGGTACTTCCGTAAAAGAAGTGTGTGCCATGATTGCCGATATGGGCTTTGAATCCTCACTTGAAGATACCGGGGATTAAGCAGCAGTCGTTTTATGTCCGACAGTTTTTTTCAACAGCAGCTTTCTCGTATCAAGGAACAGGGTTTATTCCGGGAATTACTATCAGTTGTGTCAGGTACCGCTCCGTATGGCGAAAACCCGCTCAACTTCTCTTCAAACGACTATCTCGGCCTGGCATCCGACCAGCGTTTGAAGAACGCCGCTATCCAGGCAGTAACTAGGTCCGGGACCGGTAGCACCGCTTCCCGGTTGATGGCGGGGAATATCAAATTATTTGAAGAACTCGAGATCGCTCTGGCGGGATTAACCGGGACTGAGACGGCGCTCGTTTTCGGCAGTGGTTATCTCACCAACTTGGGCGTATTTTCATCGATTGCGGAAGCGGATGATCACATATTCTCCGATTGGTTGAACCATGCCAGCATCATCGACGGCATACGCCTTAGTCCGGCCTGCCATACCCGTTATCATCATAAGGATATGAACCACCTGGAGTCACTTTTAAAAGAGAGTACGGCAAAAGGGAAAAAGATAATAGTCAGCGAATCTTTGTTCAGCATGGATGGAGACCGGGCTCCAGTCGTGGCCTTGACGGAATTATCCGAAAAATACAATGCATTGCTGGTTATCGATGAAGCCCATGCGATCGGAGTAATGGGAAACGGCGGTGGTGTTTGCCGGGTGCACGGCGTATGCCCCGATATCATCATCGGTACTCTGAGCAAAGCCCTGGGTGGTTACGGGGGATTTGTCGCCTGTTCTGCTACCACCAGAGAATTTCTGATCAATAAAGCCCGCAGTTTCATTTTTTCTACCGGGTTGCCGCCAGCCTGTATTGCCAGTGCTGTAGCGGCGATCAAGATAATTACTGCACAATACGACATCGGCGACCGCTTACTGGTAAAAACACGCCGCTTTCATAATGCTTTGGCGCACCAGGGATTCAAGTTATTACCATTCGAATCGCAGATTTTGCCGGTTCCAATCGGGGACAATGAAAAAGCCCTCCAGTTTGCCGACTTATTGATCAGGAGGGGTTTGATCGTCAGGGCGATCCGTCCGCCCACTGTCCCGGTGGGCACTGCCCGGGTCCGGTTGTCTTTAAACCTGATGATGCCTGATGAAAAACTTGCGGGGGCGGCGTTGATAATGGGAGAATTTGCTCGGAAGGTAGGAATAATAGCATGAACCTGGGTATTTTCATCACCGGCACGGATACCGGGGTGGGCAAGACCGTAATCACTGCCGGCATTGTCAGATGGTTGAGGGCACAAAGGATAGATGTCATCCCGATGAAACCGGTGCAAACCGGGGCGCTAAAAAGCGAGGGTAAGATGTTTGCCCCGGACCTGGAATTTTGCCTGGCAGCATCGGGTTTACAGCCCGGACTGGATGAGCGGCGCTTGATGAACCCTTATCTTTATGAACCGGCATGCAGTCCGCATCTGGCGGGTCGCATGGCAGGGCGATATCCCGATATCGAAGTCATCCAGAAAAGCGCTGCGAAATTGTTGCAGCAGCGGCACGGACTGGTGGTGGAAGGCGCAGGCGGGATCATGGTACCGTTGAATGAGAAACAGATCACTATCGATTTGATCAAGGCACTGGGCTATCCGGTAATCCTGGTGTCTCGGATCGGGCTGGGTGCGATCAACCATGCGCTTCTGTCTATCGAGGTGTTACGGACGGCGGCCATTCCGTTAATCGGAATCGTTTTCAACCGGACGCAGCCGTCATTGCCGGAGGATATTTATATCGAACAAGACAATCCGGGAGCCATCGCCCGTTTTGGTAATATCAGGGTATTGGGCGAAATACCGTACCTGGGGCCGGGACCGATAACTGATGAGGCATGGCAGATATTTGAGAAATCAATGCCGGGGTGGGAGGATATCAAACAAAACCTGGATCGGGGTCCATGGACCAGAGTCTAAGAGAGCTTGATATCAAATACCTCTGGCATCCCTGTACCGATATCAATAACCTGGAACAATCTCCTTTCCCGATTATCGAAAGTGCGAAGGGGGTTTATCTTTACGAAGCAAGCGGCCGTCCGCTTCTTGACGGTATCGCCTCGTGGTGGTGCGTGAACCTGGGACATAGTCATCCCAAACTGATCGCGGCAATACAAAAGCAGGCACCGCAGCTACAACATGCCATCCTCGGCGGCATGTCTCATCCCAATGCGATTAAACTGGCCGAAAGATTGGCCGGTATCACTCCCGGCAATCTCCAGCATTCTTTCTTTGCCAGCGACGGGGCGTCGGCAGTCGAAGCGGCATTGAAAATTGCCGTCCAGTACTGGGCGAATACCGGGGAGAAGGGAAAACACGCATTTGTCGGCCTGGAAGAAGGCTACCACGGTGATACGCTGGGGGCGATGGGCGTGGGTTACGTAGAAGCTTTTCATCAAGACTACCGGGATGTGGTGCGCCCGGCATTCCGCGCCGTCTCACCCCACTGTACCGAATGCCTGTACCGTCGTCAACCGGAGTCATGCCATGTCGAATGTTTTGCATCCATGGAACAGATTGTCCGGGATCATCACCGGGAGATTGCCGCCGTCATCGTGGAACCGCTGTGTCAGGCAGCCGCCGGTATCCGGATTTATCCCGAGGAGTATCTACGGAAACTTCGGGCGTTATGCGACGAATACCGGTTGATCCTGATAGCCGACGAAATAGCCGTCGGTTTCGGGCGTACGGGCTACCGGTTTGCCTGTGAGCGAGCGGGTATCGTGCCGGACATCATGGTGATCGGCAAAGGGCTGACCGGAGGGTACATGCCGCTGAGCGCGGCGATTGCCTCCGATACTATTTACAACTCGTTCCGGAACGGGAAGGAAGGCCGGGACAATACTTTCTGGCACAGTCATACTTTCGGCGGGAACCCGATCATCACCGGACTAGCCCTGGCAGCGCTTGATGTGTACGATGAAGAGCAGGTGATCGAACGCAGCCAGCCGCGCATCGGCGAGCTTGCGCAGGGTTTTGCCGAGATTGCCGGGATGCTGCCGGGTGCGAGGTGGCGGGCGATGGGGATGATGGGGGTAGTCGAGATCAGCGACGGGTATGGTGGTGCGGCACGGGCGGCGCAAATTGTACGGACTGCATATGAAAAAGGCTTGTTCCTGCGGCCGCGCGGCCGGGCAATCTATCTCTGGCCGCCGCTGACGGTGACGAAAGCGGAACTGGCGCTGATGATGGCGATTATCAAGCAAGCAGTTCAAATGACATGATCGTGTTGCAGAGCGCTGATTTCGTCTTCACTCAAACCTAACCACTCATGCAAGACAAGAGCGGTATGCTCTCCTAATTCCGGGGAATGTCCCCTACCGCCGGCCGGTGTTCGGGAAAATTTATAGGGGGAATTAACCAGCCGAAATACCCCGGTACCCGGTTGCATTACATCGAAAAACATTTTTCGTTCAAGGACCTGGGGATTTTGGGTTACCTCGGGAATCGTATTTACCGGGCTACAGGGGATTCCGGCATTCTCAAGTACGCGTAGCCATTCGGCAGTAGTTTTTCGTTTAAATGCCGAAGCCATCACCGGCTCCAGTTCCTGATAATTTTGGGTGCGGGCCCAGCCGTCGGCAAAGCGGGGATCGTCGATGATATCGACCCTGTCGATCAGCGCGCAGAAAAGAGGCCACTGGTCGTCCATTCCGCCTTTCAGGGCCAGGGCAACATAGCTGTCACTGGTAGCGAAGACCTGGAAAGGCGTGACTCCGGGATGGCGGGTGCCCAGTGCACGGGGTACTTCCCCGGTGTTGAGATACCGGGTAAGGGCATTTTCCTGGACGGTAAGCTGGCAATCCAGCATCCCGATATCAATGTATTGTCCCTGCCCCGAAGTATTGCGCTCGTGGAGAGCGGCGAGAACGGCGGTACACAGGAAAAGCCCGGCCGAGATGTCACCGTAGGAAACACCGGGCCGTACCGGAGGGCCACCGGGTTCACCGGTGAGGCTCATGATGCCGCTCATGGCCTGGATGGTGATGTCAAAAGCCGGTTTGTGGGCATAGAGCCCGGTCTGACCGAACCCGGAACCGGAGATATAGATAAGGCGCGGGCAGAGCGTTTTCAAACTATCATAGTCCAACCGGAGTTTTTGCATAGTGCCGACGGCAAAATTTTCGACCAGGATATCGGCTTTAGCGGCTAAAGAAAGGAAAACAGCGCGGCTGGCCGGATTTTGCAGGTCGAGAGCGATGCTTTTTTTGCCCCGGTTCAGGCTGAGGAAATAGAGGCTGACACCGTTAACCAGCGGACCGCTGCCGCGAGCGGCATCACCGATGCCCGGCCGTTCGACCTTGACCACTTCAGCACCGAGGTCGGTCAGAAGCATGGTCGCGAAAGGACCGAGCAGGATCTGGGAGAGATCGAGGACTTTGATTCCATCCAATGGTCCCGGCATAAATCGGCCTTCTCTAGACTAATTCAGCATATCGCGGATGTCTTTTTTCCCGAGAACCAATGTCGACATGATACGGTATCATCATACAGCATCGGTACGGAAACGGGCTACTGCAACAAGACCGAATGCCAGGGCGAAAACGGATAACACAATCATATTCGGGACAACGGTCGTAAATTCGCCGCCGAAAACCATCAAGTCGTTAAAACCGGCGTTCGCCCAACCGTGCGGTATCAGTTTGGCAACGAACTGCATCCAGTGGGGGGTAATGAAAAGCGGCCACCAGCACCCGCCGAGCGGGGCTAACACCAGGGCGATGAGGATGCCGAGGGTGCCGGCGCTTTTTTCAGTTTTCACCAGGGTGGCGAGCATGAGCGAAAACGTGGTAGAAACAAGCACCATGAGCAGGGAAAGAATGATTACGGCCAGAGGTGAATTCCCCATATCGATTTTGAAAGCAAGCGTTCCGACAATCCAGAAAATCGCGATCTGGATCAGACCGCGCACCAGGGTCCCGAGAAAGAAACCGGCAAGGATACTGGGGCGCCGGGCAGAAGTAGCCAGCAGGCGTTCGAGGGTTTTGTTTTGCCGCTCGAGGACGATGACCGAAGCCGTTTGAGCGGCAGCGAAGAAGGTGAACATGACCAGGTAGCCGGGAATGATGTAGTTGGCTGAATTAAAGTCCTCTATTTTACCGACGTTCTCATTCTGGAACGTAATCAATGCCGGTCCTATGGTGACTGCTCCGGAACCCATCAGACTGCCGATGTCGTTGCCGAGGCTGGATGTGTTTCCGGAAAACACAGCTTGCTCCATCACTAGGCTTACTGCGGTATCGATAATTAGTTGATCCATACCGACGCGGGCGGCAATATTCGAGGCGAGGGCGTGAAGAGCAGCGCGGGTGGTGGTATCGGTCGGGTTGACCACTACTTCAAGACTGGTGCCGTAACCCATCATAACAGCGCGGGTAAAATCTTCAGGGAAAGCCAGAAAACCGCCCAGTTTCTTATCGGTGACCTGCTGCCGGGCGAGTGCATAGTCCTTGTCCCGGACGATTACAGCCGCTCCGGGCGGTAATTCATCCGGGTTTCCGGTCTCCAGGGCACTGATTATCTGATGGCTGAGACCACCGGCGGCTTCACGGGTGACCAGGTGCAACTTGAGGCGGGTATCGCTGGTACCGACATCGCGTAACATGAAGCTGAAAATCAGGATGAAGATAAAGGGGAAGACCAGGAAGAAAAAAAGAGCGATGCGGTCGTTGGCGAAGCGTTTCAGGTTGACCAGTGCAATATACCAGATGTATTTCAACTGTTGCATCAGCGTCCACCTCCCGGTACCGGCCGGAAAAGCAAACGGCCGATGATTAAAGCGGTCACCGTAACCGCAGCCAGGACACCAATCTCGAGTCCCCGCGAGGCGAGAGACTGGCCTTCGCTGATGAGGCCGGCCAGGGCGTTGTTAACGTAAGTGCTGATCGAGATTCTACCAAGGATCGACCAAATCCCGTTCTCCGGTAAGGGGAAAAAGGTACCGCCCAATATGACGGAGACGTTGGTGAAGACCACCGAAATCCAGACCGCCTGGTCAGCGGTACGGGAAATAACGGCAATCACAAGACCCAGCGAACTGGCAGCCGCGGAGAAAACGAGGGCGACAACCAGCACCTGTAAAAAAGACAACGGGGTAAAAATGCGGAAAACGAGATAGGCTAGAATGAGCAAGATCAGAGTCTGTACGAAACCCCGAAAAACACCGGAGAGGAATTTGCCGGCGAAAAGCTCGCCCCGGGTCAACCGGGTGGTTAAAAGCCGTTCCAGGGTACCCTTTTTGCGCTCCTCGACGATGACCTGGGCACTGAGGGAGACGGCAAAAAGAACGAACATGGCGAGGATTCCGGGGAGAAACCGGTTAACCGGGTTGGGGTTACTGCCGACGGTCGTCTCGGTAATCCCAACCAGCGGGGAATCCTGTTCCCGGGCGAGGAATTTCTGTACCGTGATATCGATTTTCGCTTGGGGTATTGTCTTCTCCGAGAGCAAAGAGGTGACTCCTCGGGCAACCTGGAATTCACGGTTCAGTTTTTCGACCTCACCGCGGATCATGCTGGCTACGATCTGACCGGCGGTGCCGCCGTTGCCGCGCTGCCGGAAGGTGACCATTACTGTTTGCCCGGATGACAGCCGGGTGGTGAAATCAGGGGGAATATAAGTAACGAGTAAAAAGTTGGCGTGTAGCAAACCGCGTTCAGCTTCTTCTCGACTGATCAACTTTACTTCAAGGCCTTCAATCCGGTCCAGTCGGTCGATTAACCGGGTTGCGTAACCGGGAACAGCATTACCCGGAAACGATCCGGTGCCGGCATCTTCATTCACAAGATAAGCAGTGCCGTTAAATTGAGTGTGACCGCCGAAAGCACCGTAAATAACGGCAAAAATGGCGATCGGCAGGAGTAGGCTGAAAGCAAGGTCGCCTTTATCCTGGAGATACGTGCGGACTTCACGGATGGCGACGATAAAAGCTTTTTTCATGTTTAATCCCGTAAGCTGCGACCGGTTAGTTTCAGGAACACATCTTCCAGTGTTGTTTTATCAAC
>JBBITI010000060.1:0-15868 GCA_037440885.1 Dehalococcoidales bacterium
CTAGGCAGGATACCAGGGAAAAAGAACTCCCCACGGCCTATCGACATAGATATCCTGCTATACGGAAATACCATCATGAATACCCCGGAACTGATCATCCCGCATCCGAAAATGGCAGAGCGGGAATTTGTACTGGTACCCCTGGCGGAGATTGCACCGGACGTGGAACATCCGGTCCTGCATAAGACAGTAAAAGAACTACTAGCCGGTGTCAAAGGCAAACAAGACGTCATTAAATACGTTACCAACCAGGAGAAGTAATGTACGAGATATCGGTAGAGACTGATTTCGATGCCGCCCATGCGTTAAGAGGGTACCAGGGCAAGTGCGAAGCCATGCATGGTCACCGGTTCAAGGTAGCGGTAACCATTCGCGCCGCCAAACTGAACGAGATCGGTCTGGCATATGATTTCACGGTATTGAAAAAGCAGCTTAACGAAATCACCGGGCGATTCGATCATACGTCCCTGAACGATACTCCACCTTTCAACCGGATAAATCCGTCATCAGAAAATATCGCAACTACAATCTACGATCTGATGAAGGCGAACCTGTCGGGAGTCCAAGTATCACTGGTCAAGGTAGAAGTCTGGGAATCACCGACCAGCCGGGCGGAATACCGGGAAGACTAGGCGGTTTTTTGCGGCGGCAGCAGATTGGGAATGGTGTCCACGATCGGATAGCTGCATGCGCACTTTAGACAATAGAGAGAGCCGCTGACGATTTCTTTTTTATTCTCTTCGGTGACAGTCAACTTCAGGTCGCCCTTGCATACCGGACAGACCAGGATATCCATCAATTCACGTTTCACGCCGGAATTATAACAAATCTCTAATGAGAGCTCCAATTCTCAGTTGAAGATACCCGCAATATCAATCGAGGTTCCTGGATCAAGACCAGCAGGGAGGATCAGGGACAGGTATTGATTCTGCCGTGGCAGATTCGACCTTTCGACAAGCTCAGGGCAAGCGGGGGGGGACAGATCATTATCAGTGGAAGGTCATCTGTACCGGTGACAACCGGCTCAAGCTATTCAGAGTCTGTTACCGAGGGCTATTCAGCCGGGAAGTATTGGCTTTCTCGCCAACTGATGGCCAGTTATCCGTTACTCGGACACACTCCTGGAGACTCGACTTACGGCGCAATCACTTTTTTTCATAGCGGGCGGAAACATGAGTCCGGATACCGCCGCGCTCCCCATAACTTGCTTCGACTTCCATGTAGACCGGTTCAAGCAGCGTTGTCAGGTCGTTGAGTATCCGGTTGACAGCATGCTCCTGAAGAATACCGACATTGCGAAAAGAAGTCAGGTAATATTTCAACGATTTCAATTCCACCAGTTTTGCGTCCGGCATATAGGTGACAGTCAAGGTGGCAAAATCCGGCAAGCCGGTCCAGGGGCATACAGCGGTAAACTCTAAAGTCTCATAGACAACTTCGGTTTCCGAACCGGAGTATTCAAAGGGAATACTTTCCAATACCGCCGTATCAATCATATCCTCTTTATAAACATCGAAACGCCGCGAGGCGTATTTGTCCATTTTCATATTGATTCTCCCATAACCATTTCAGGTCAACTGACAATATTGCGCGTACGAACCGGAACCGATAATCTAATGATACAACGAAGCAGACAACCATATCCAGACCACAACATCCGGTCTCATCCGGGATAATATTGCGTACAACACCAGGCCGAGATCTTGTGTCACTCACGGGTTCGATAACCGGGTCTGTCAATGTTCAGCCGGATGGTAATATGTTAAACTCAATCATCTCAGGAAGGAAATTTTTACTTTGTTTAACAACCAGGCAGTCGGAGCGGTGATTGCGGCCGCCGGTACCAGCCGCCGGATGGAGGGCATCGATAAAATCTTTGCCGATCTGGAGGGGAGACCGGTACTCTCTCGTGTCATCGAGACATTTCAAAAAAGCACAGATATCGACCGGATAATAGTTATTCTAAGTCAGCAAAACATCGCCGGTGGTCAGGCTCTAGTGTCCGAAGGCAATTGGCCGAAAGTAATAGGGATACACCCGGGAGGAGAGCGACGCCAGGACTCGGTGCTCAAGGGTATAGGAGAACTCCGGGGCTGCGACTGGATCGTGATCCACGACGGCGCCCGCCCGCTGGTGACCGTTGACCTGATACGAAGCGGGCTGGAAGCCGCGGCAGAAAGCGGGGTGGCGATCGCCGCGGTGCCCGTTACCGATACAATCAAAGTAGCTGGAGAAGATTTAACGGTACAGGGCACACCACCACGGCGCAACCTGTGGTCGGTACAAACCCCGCAGATATTCCGGTACGATATAATTACAAACGCGTATAAGCAATTAACAGGCGAGGTTTCCGATGATGCCAGCGCGGTGGAACGACTGGGATACAAGGTTAAAATTTTCCAGGGCTCCTATGACAATATAAAAATAACCACCCCGGACGATCTGATGATAGCCGGGGTTTTGTGGCGGAATTATGGTCGTTAAACAACGTATCGGTATCGGTCACGACGTGCACCAGTTAGTCGCTGGCCGTCCGCTAATCCTGGGCGGGGTTCATATCCCGTACGAAAAGGGTCTGGACGGCTGGAGCGATGCCGATGCCCTCGTCCACGCTATTATCGACGCTTTACTGGGAGCGGCGGGGCGGGGGGATATTGGTCAACACTTTCCACCGGGAAAAGCGGAATACAGAAGCATATCCAGTCTAGAATTACTCAAGCGAACCCGGGAAATACTGGGAGCGAAGGGATGGGAGGCAGGGAATATCGATGCCAGCATCATCGCAGAAAAACCGCGCCTGAGCAGTTACATGGAGAGCATGCGCCGCGAAATCAGCCGGGCTTTAAAGATTCCCGTTGATTGTATTAATATTAAAGCCGGGACTTCAGAAGGGATGGGTTTCACGGGGAGGGAGGAGGGCATCGAGGTCTTTGCCGTAGCTTTAATCACTGCTCAAGTGTAATAAATTTACTGGTTAAACCGAAGAGTACTTTTCAAAGCCCCGATATATTGATAAGCTTGTTTAATCAACATGAAGGGAAACCTGATGAAAATATTTAATACTTTATCCGGGCAAAAAGACGCATTTATACCGGGAGGCGAGCGGGTGACGATGTACGTGTGCGGAGTAACGCCTTATGATGAATCGCACCTCGGGCACGCCATGTTCGCCATCGTATTCGATACCGTCCGGCGGTACCTTCTTTACCGCGGCCACCAGGTTACATACGTAAGGAACATTACCGACATCGAAGATAAAATCATCGACCGGGCGAGCCGACTTGGGATCCCGCCGAAAGAACTGGCAGAGAAATTCGCTGATAAATTTTTCGACGACATGAATGCCCTCAATGTCATGAAACCAGATATTACGCCTTACGCCACGGAAGAGATACCCAAAATGCTGGAATTAATCAGCGGGTTAATACACAAAGGCCATGCTTATCCGGCGCGAGGCAGCGTCTATTTCCGGGTAACGAGCATGGCGGATTACGGAAAATTGTCGCGCCGTACACTGGATGCGATGATGGCCGGCGCCCGCATCGAACCCGGTGAGGAAAAAGAGCATCCCATGGACTTTGCCCTGTGGAAGGCGGCCAAGCCGGGCGAGCCATCCTGGGAAAGTCCATGGGGCAAAGGGCGGCCGGGGTGGCACATCGAATGCAGCGCCATGTCCCTGCGATACCTGGGCGAGCAGATCGATATCCACGGCGGCGGACAGGACCTGATTTTCCCTCACCATGAAAACGAGATTGCGCAATCGGAATCGTTCACCGGGAAAAAACCTTTCGTCCGTTACTGGATGCACAACGGATTACTGCAACTGGGTACGGAGAAGATGAGCAAGTCACTGGGTAACCTGGTGACGATCAGGCAGGTACTGGATAAATACAGCGGCGACGCGGTGCGCCTCTTCATCCTGAGTTCTCACTACCGCAGTCCGTTGACTTATTCCGAGGAAACGCTGGCGGCAGCCGATAAAGGAGCGGAAAGATTAAGACAGGCGGCGGGGATTCCGAGTGGCGGGGAGGGGGTGTCGAATATTGATATCGAGGGATACCGAAATCGTTTTATGGAAGCGATGGATGACGATTTCAACACCCCGCAGGCAATCGCAGCCATTTTCGATCTGACGAGGGAGATCAACCGGGAACGAGACGCCGGTCATGATATTAGTGAAGCGAAAAAGCTTCTTATTGAATTGACCGGTATCATGGGATTAACATTAAAGAAAGAAGCGGAACAATTTACCGATGCCGCACCGTTTATCGAACTCCTGATTAGCACCCGCAAAGGTTTGCGCGAAGCCAAGCAATTCCGACTGGCCGATGAGATCCGGAACAGGCTGAAGGAATTAGGCATCGTCCTGGAAGACGGACCTACAGGCACAACATGGAAGAAGAACTAGCTGCGGTAACAGCATGACCCAGCTTTGATTGACATGCAAGCGGAATAGTTTATTAATAAATGATCACGAATATCCTGAGTTCCATCACCCGCAGGGAAGGCCGGAAATTCCAGCAGTTGGCAATCAATATTGACGATTCGTTTACAGCGGAATCGCTCCTGCGACGGGAGTCAAAGCCAGCGCTTTACATCCACATCCCTTTCTGCCGCACGCTTTGCCCCTTTTGTTGTTTTAACCGATACCTTTTCAGAGAAGATGAAGCACGGGAGTATTTCCGCAGCCTGCGGAAAGAACTCGACCTGTATATCGCGCGCGGTTTCCAGTTTTCCAGCTTTTATTTCGGGGGCGGGACACCGCCAATCCTTCTTGATGAGTTACTCGGATTCATGGCGTACCTGAAGCAAAAGTTTGACGTGAGAGAAATCTCGATGGAGAGCACCCCTGCGGAAATCAACCCGGAGATGGTACGATTACTTTCCCAGGCAGGAGTCAAACGGTTCTCAATCGGCATCCAGAGTTTTAACAATGATGTTCTAAAAAACATGGGACGGGTAGCACTCAGCGGGGAAGAAGCCAGGGAAAGAGTCATTCTCACCCAGGGTAATTTTGATACGGTGAACATTGACCTGATTTTCAATTTCCCGTTTCAGTCACTGGAGCAATTCCAGAACGATATTGCAATTTTCAAGAATCTGAAGATCGACCAGGCGACCTTTTATCCACTGATGGCATCACCACACAAGCGCAGCGCCATAGAACGCCGGTTTAACAGGGTGGATTCCAGCCGGGAAGAGCAGTTTTATAACATCATCCTGAAAACGGTATATGACAGCGGTTACAAAGCTTCCACGGCATGGTGTTTTTCGCGCGGTGAACGGATGATCGATGAGTATATCATCGAATTTGATGATTACATTGGTATTGGTTCGGGTTCAGTCAGTATCGTGAATGGAAATTTTTATGTCAATTCTTTCTCCCTGGAGAAATACAACGAATTGATTAACAGGGGAAAGCTGCCAATAATCGGCTGGCGCCATCTGACGGAACGGGAGGCTTTACGTTACTATTTACTCACCGCAATGTTCGGGCTGGCAATCGACGCGAACAAATTTGCACAGCATTTTGGTGCCTCAATAGAGCAATTACTGTTTGGAGAACTGCTGGCACTGCGCGCCAGCGGACTGGTGCGGGGGAAAGAAAAGATTAATGTGACCCGCCGCGGTATGTATGCAGTCAATATCATGATGCGGGATTTTTTTGCAGCATTGAACGGATTGCGCGAACGCTGCATCGAACAACAAATCTAGCTTCAATATAGCGGGTGATGGAGTTACCGAACATCATACTTTCAAAAGATCCTTACTTGATGGCAACATATATCCCTGCGGCGCCAAGGAACAAAGACCGATAGCCGACTTCCCGAAAACCGTAAGTCAATAATAGCTTGCGCACTTCATCCGGGTTATAAAACTGCCGGGCGGATTCGGTAAGATATCTATAGGCTGACTTGTTCCCTGACAACACCCCTCCTATCCAGTAAACATACGACCGCAGATAAAGATGGAACCACCAGCGGATAAATTTAGATTCGGGCTGGCTCGATTCCACAACAACCAGGCGACCGCCCGGAACAAGTACCCGGAATATCTCGGCCAGATGCAAATTAACAATAGGATTTTTGTATACCAGATTGCGAAAGGCGAAAGAAATCCCGACGGTATCGAAATACTCTTTGGCGAAAGGCAAGCTGGCAGCTTCGGACTGGGTGAAAGCGATACGGTCCTTGCCAAAAGCGGTATCTGCTTTTAATCGAGCGATATCCAGCATCTCCGGGCTGAAGTCCAGTCCGTAGACCATTACATAATTCTTCGCCCGCCGGACGATGTCGATAGCGAGATCCCCGGTACCACAGCCGAGGTCGAGTATACGGCGGGGACCATTACCGAGGCATTCCCGCGCCGCTTTTTGCCGCCATTTTTTATCCAAACCAAAGGTAATGAGGTGATTGATCAAATCGTACCGCTTCGGAATGTTATTAAACATCCGGTAAAGCGGTTTGACAGGTAACCCTTTTTCTTCTTCTGATGACATAATTCCAGCCTGTAAGTGGCCGCTTTTTTTAAAAAACTTTATCCAAAATATACCCAATCCCGAGAAGTAACTGGGTGACCAGAACGACGAGCACATTATTTTTCATGGCCGGGACTAACTTACTGAAATCTTCAGACTTCATAGCGCCCCGGATAGCACCAACCGCCAAGGGCAGGGTGAGCAACCCCAGCAGAGCGAATACCGGCATCTGCTGAATAGCCACGGCAAAAACGATCCAGGCATAAACAGCAATCGTAACGGCAGAGTAGACGATTGCTGCTTTGCGTCTGCCCTCGGTAATCGGCAGGGTTTTTCGACCAGCGGAACGATCAGCTTCAATATCGGGGAATTCATTCAGCAGCAACAAGTTATAGACCAAGAAACCGGAGGGGACCGAAGCGATGAGCGCCGGGAGAGTGTATTCACTGGCCTGGACAAAAAAGATGCCCAAAATGGGCAACGTTCCCAGGCCGAGGCCCGCGGCCCATTCCGGATATCTTGTTTTCAAGATAAACGGCGTATAGGCCAAGATACAGAAGGCGGCGACCAATAACAACGGCAACACCGGCCACCCTGCTTTCAGAACGAAATATATACCAATCGGAATTAAAAGGAGAAACGAAACGACGCCGAGCCATAATACCTGGCGGGGAGTGAGTAATTTAGCCGGTAATATTCCGGACCCACCGCTGAAAGGCGTCCGCTGCGTAGCCTGATCGATTCCGCTACGATAATCAAACCAGTCGTTGATGACATTCACACTAATGTGGGCAAGGACCAGTCCGATACCGGCGAAGATAGCCACCGCCGGGTTAAACACACTTTTAGTATTCCAGGCAATCGCTGTCCCCAAAAAAGCAAGGATAACGGAAAGTATTAAAAATTGCGGTCTTGTTTCCAGCACCCAATTTATCATTTCCCATGCGCCTTTCGGGCGTGCTTGGCCCAGCATTTATCATGGACATAGACAGCACATCTGGCACAATGAACGATATTAACTCTAGCTTCTTTACCACAGATGGGACAATTCATAATTTCTCCTCCGTATTCAAAGCTATTGCCGATATACCACGAGTAATATTTTCGAAATTATTGAGAAAAGAATGCCATGTCTGACGGATAGGCTGAGGCTACGTTACTTTGAGAGATACCAATGCAATGACGACAAAGAGAACGACCAGCACGATCGTCAACTGGAAGAGAGACTTCTCAAGCCCGCGTCGCGTTCGATACACGGTATCGGGTTGTCCGAAAATACCACCCAAACCGCCACCTCGCACCTGCAAGAGTATCACCAGAATGAGGGCTACAGAAAGTACAATCTGCGCTATATTAAGGAAAAGTACCACCTTATTCTCCCGTCAGCTTTTTTTTCAGCATGTCATTTACCATCTGCGGATTAGCCCGACCCCGGGTCGCCTTCATTACCCGGCCAACCAGGAATTTTATTGCTGTTTCTTTACCAGCTTTAAAATCGGCTACCGCCTGGGTATCTGTCATGATCACAGTCTCGACCTGTTTTTCAATAGCGGCTGAGTCGCTGATCTGTCCCAGCCCCTTTTCCTCGACAATATGATCAGCCGTCTTACCGCTCTTAAGCATATCCTCCAGAACAATTTTTGCGGTTGCGGTATTAATTACGGCCTTTGATTCGAGTGCCAGCAACCCGGCCATTTTTGCAACATCGATAAGTCTAGCAAAGTCATTTATATCAATATTATTGCTATTCATCAATCCGGAAACCGGTCCGATCATCCAGTTAGCCACTTCCTTAGCCGTTTTCGCCGAACCGGTGGCTACCAATTTTTCAAAATAATCAGCCATCGGTTTCGCTGAGATCAACAGTGCGGCGTCGTACGATGACAGACCATACTGCCGGACAAAACGGTCATGTCTCACTTCCTGCAACTCCGGAAGGCCGGCTTTGATTTGCGCGACCGATTTTCGATCAATCATCAAGGGCGGCAAATCAGGTTCCGGAAAATACCGATAATCATGGGCATATTCTTTACTGCGCTGGGCGACTGTCTGCCCCTTTTCCTCCACCCAGCCGCGCGTCTCCTGGGCGATTCTTTCTCCAGACGCCACCGCTGTCCGCTGCCGGGTAGCTTCATATTCCATAGCGCGATAGACAGACCGAAAGCTGTTCATGTTTTTCACCTCGACTTTACCAAATAATTCGGTAGAACCGAGGGGACGGATGCTGATATTGGCATCACAGCGAAAACTACCTTCTTCCATATTCGCGGTGGATACGTCAAGGTACTGTAATATACTTCGCAGTTTCGTCAAGTACTGCCGGGCTTCTTCCGGGGAACGCATATCGGGTTCACTAACAATTTCCATCAACGGTATGCCCGACCGGTTGACATCAATCATACTGTAGGTTTCAGCTACACTTGCCCGGTGCAGTAATTTTGCCACATCTTCCTCAAGATGAACCCGGGTGATACCGATCCGGTGTTCTTTCCCATCGATCTCGATATTGATCGCGCCTTTCATCCCGATCGGAGCATCGTATTGCGATATCTGGTATCCTTTCATCAGATCGGGATAGGGGTAATTCTTACGATCAAACTTGGTATATTCAGCAACAGTGCAGTTGAGCGCCAGGGCGGTCATGATCGTATCTTGGACCGCTTCGCGGTTGATCACCGGGAGGACACCGGGCATACCCAGGCATACCGGGCATACGTGAGTATTGGGTGGGGTATTGGCATAATCAGCACTACAACCACAATACATCTTGCTTCTGGTTTTTAACTGGACGTGTACTTCCAGCCCGATAATAGTCTCGTATTCCATATTCCAAAGGGTTAGTATACCAGTTGTACAACGGGAGTGACAAGAATAATTCATTAACCGGCTTTATCATATTATTCACATATTATTTGATTTTCGAATTGCTCCGGAATGAAACTAAATGCTAAACTAACCCTGATGATTCCAGAATTAAGACACAGTCTGGCACTGCGCACGAAAATTCATATCACTAACACAGACCGAATCCGGGCGGCCGTTCTTGTACCTCTTTTTTGTAAAGAGAGTGAATACTATCTAGTCTTCACAAAACGTACCCAGCACGTCAGCACACATAAGGGACAGATATCTTTCCCCGGTGGGGTGCATGATCAAACCGATACAACCCTAAGCGATACTGCACTAAGAGAAACTTACGAGGAAATAGGTATATCTGGCGAATCGGTGGAAATCCTCGGCGAACTCGATGATTTTCCGACGCATGTATCATATTTTGTCATTTCACCTTTTGTCGGGCTGATTCCCTGGCCATGCTCTTTTATAAAAAATGAATCGGAGACTGCAGAAATTCTCCAGGTGCCCATATCTGCCTTACTCGACAGTAAAACACTTGGTCAAGGTAACGAAATTGTCGATAACGAATTAGTGCCCACCTTTTTTTACAGTTATGATGATAGTATCATCTGGGGCGCCACTGCCCGTATCCTTCGCCAATTCCTTGAAATCTGGCAGTCGACAGCAGCAGAGATCAAAACACGAGGGAATACCTGACAGTGTTCTTACCCACCGAGATACCATTCAATTCCACCGTCATCACCAGTGGTGTCAACAGTGCCGGCCTGATTACAGTTTTACTGATTGCGGCTGGTCTCTCGGCCGACTGTTTTGCGGTTGCTCTCAGTGCCAGCATGTCAGCAGGAAAAAACCGGCGGATCGGGGCTTTACGAACCGCACTGTCTTTCGGAATCTTCCAGGCGATCATGCCTCTTCTGGGTTGGCTGGCGGGCCGGACGGTAGTCGACATCATCCGGAATTACGATCACTGGATCGCTTTTGGCTTGCTCGTTTTCGTCGGCGTGAAGATGGTTTGGGAATCATTCTTTGAAGAAAAGAAAGAACGAGATGTTTCCAGAGGTCTGACACTGATCACGCTATCACTGGCCACCAGCATCGATGCACTCGCCGTCGGACTGAGTTTCGCTTTTATCGAAATTAATATTGTAATAGCGGCACTGGTTATCGGACTCGTGGCATTTTTCATCACCGGTCTTGGTTTTATCATCGGGAACAAATTTAGCAGTTTACTGGGCAAGCGGGCGGAACTTATCGGCGGGCTGGTGCTCATCGGCATCGGTTTGAAAATCCTCATCGAACACCTGATAGAATAGGACAAGACACCTCTCTAACTGGGGCTGTTTTATGCCTGTACCGGGCAGCTATCTCATTCCTGATGCGAGCTTTCCCGGTTTCCGTCAGATTGAGATTCCGGTCTGATCGGGGATATAACGAGACGTACCGCCTCGCGCAGTGTTGCGGCGGGTATCAACTGTAATCCCGTCACGGTACTAGTGGCACCAAGCCCGCTCCGCGATACAAGGCACCGTTTAAACCCGAGCCTGGCAGCTTCACTCACACGGCGTTCCAGATGGCTTACCGTTCGCAATTCACCACTCAACCCTACTTCGCCGACTGCCACAAGCTCAGGGTCGACCGGGACATCACGGAAACTCGAAGCGATAGCCAAGGCAATACCGAGGTCAGCAGCCGGTTCGTCGATCTTGATACCGCCGGTAACATTGACCATAACATCCTGGTTTCCCAGCTTTAAATACACCCGCTTGGAGAGGACTGCGGCGATCAGCAGCAGGCGGTTAAAATCGACTCCATTGGCAGTGCGCCGGGGTAGCCCGAAACTGGTGAGATTGGTCAAGGCCTGGATTTCCACCAGCAAAGGCCGGCTTCCTTCCATTACCGGCACAACAATCGAACCGATAGGATCAGTACTACGCTGTGAGAGAAAGATACGCGAAGGATTAGTAACCTCGACCATGCCCTGTTCTTTCATCTCAAATACACCAATCTCGTTGGTTGAACCGAAGCGATTTTTAACGCACCGCAACAGGCGATGAGCGCTGAACTGTTCTCCCTCCAGATAAAGTACTACATCGACGATATGTTCCAGAGTCTTGGGACCGGCAATTGCGCCTTCTTTGGTAACATGGCCGGTAACGAGTACAGGAACACCGCTGGATTTCGCCCACCGCATTAATCGCGAGGTACATTCGCGGACCTGGCTGATGCTGCCCGGGATCGAATCGATTTCCGGCAGAGCGACCGACTGGATAGAGTCTACCACCACCAGACGCGGCGCCAGTTCTTCAACATGAGTGATAATTTCATTCAGATCAGTCTCAGCCAGCAAGAAGAGGTCTTGGCCTTTGATACGAAGTCGATTGGCACGGAGTTTTATCTGTCGTTCGGTTTCTTCTCCTGAGACATAGACCACTCTGCCCGGTAATTCGGTCATCATCGCCGATACCTGCAGCAACAGGGTGGATTTGCCAATGCCCGGGTCTCCGCCGATCAACACCAGCGACCCCGGCACAATACCTCCTCCCAACACCCGGTTGAATTCTTCCAGAGGTAGAGCAATCCGTTCTGTAGCAAGGATAACAACTTCGGTCAGTTCTTTAGCCGGCTTTCCGACGCGACCGGAACGGGAGATCGCGTGCGGAGCCGATACCCGGGTTTCGACAAAGGTGTTCCACTGCTGGCAACCGGGGCAACGTCCCAACCATTGCAGGCTTTCCTTACCGCATTGCTGGCAAACAAACATGGTTCGAGAAACAGATTTATCGGCTTTATTCACAGCTTGAATTTAACCGATTTTGCCAAGTTATTCAAGGACTGGTCAAAGCGAGGAGCGAACGAAAACAAACCTTTCCACCGACAGTGGTGGTTCAGCTTGTTACGAAAAGATTGGAAAATTAAGACTAGTATTCGATCACAGCGATAACATTACCGCTGGATACGACTTCGCCTACTTTTACTCTGAGATCAGTGATCTTACCGGTGACCGGAGCCATAATAGGATTCTCCATCTTCATAGCTTCGATCGTACAAATAACGTCGCCTTCCTGAAGAGTATCTCCGACTTTAGCGTCGATACTGACAATTTTCCCAGTGATGGGAACTTCCACGATTTCCTGGGCCATTTTACGCTCCTCAATAAAGGTTATTATTCATTATTAACATTCGGCAAGCTTAAAGCAGTCCGGCTATTTGCGATCATATCACGCTATTTTACTGCACCAGAGACAGTTCTGACAAACAAAGAGGGTGGTTTCCGATGGATCCACCCTCTTGAAAACGTTATTAATCTATCTTACTCTTTACTATTGCCAGCTAGAACTCCAACTGCGGAAGCACTGTGTACCACAATATCGTCGCCTTCGCGATCGACCACCGCGGTATCGCCTTCACGGAAATGCCCGCGCAGTAAACTGTCAGAAAGCTTATCTTCAACCATGTTCTGTATCACCCGGCGCAAAGGTCGGGCGCCGAATACCTCGTCATAGCCTTTCTCACCGAGCAAATCCTTGGCCGCTTCGGTTACTTCAAGTTTAATCCCTTTTTCCGCCAGTTGCTTCGAGACACTAGCCAGGTTCAAATCAACGATAGCACGGATATTTTCCTTGTTCAGCGCATGGAAGACCACCACGCCGTCAATCCGGTTCAGGAATTCAGGACGGAAGTGCTTCTTCAATTCTTCAAGGAGCTTATCACGCATGGATTCGTAACTTTTCTGCTGTGCCTTGGTATCATCCGACTGGAGAACAAAGCCGATAGTGCTCCGCTTGCGGATCAACTCTGCGCCAATATTACTGGTCATCACTATGATGGTATTCCGGAAATCAACCCGGCGCCCGCGCGAATCAGTCAGATGACCGTCATCAAAAATCTGGAGCAGGATATTAAAAACATCCGGATGAGCTTTCTCGATCTCATCCAACAGGACGACCGAATATGGTTTACGGCGGACCGCTTCAGTTAGCTGGCCACCTTCATCATAACCGATGTACCCCGGAGGAGCGCCGACCATGCGTGACACTGTATGTCGCTCCTGATACTCGGACATATCAAGGCGGATCATGGTATCCTCACTCCCGAACATGAAACCAGCAAGCACTTTCACCAGTTCGGTCTTACCGACACCGGTCGGTCCGAGGAACATAAAATTACCGATGGGGCGCTTGGGGTCTTTTAGACCCGCCCGAGCCCGGCGGACGGCTTTCGAAATAGTTTCAATAGCTTCGTCCTGGCTGACGATACGCTTATGCAGTACTTCTTCCATCTGCAGCAAACGAGCCGTCTCATCACCGGTAAGCTGGACGGCGGGAACCCCGGTCCACATACTTACCACTTCGGCAATATCTTCTTTGGTCACGTCAGGCCTGGCTTTTTCCTTATCCGCCTGCCACTGGTTCTCAATGTTCTTCCGCTCTTCTTCTGCTTTGAGTTCTTTCTGCCTGAGTTCGGCTGCCTGATCGTATTTCTGCTCGGCCAGCGCTATCTCTTTATCTTTGCGATACCGTTCTTCAATATCTTTCAGTTTTCTAACTGCTGAAGGCAAGCTGCCGTATTTGATCCGCTTACGCGACGAGGCTTCATCGACAAGATCGATGGCTTTATCGGGCAGAAAACGATCCGGGATATAGCGGGCAGCCAGTTTGACAGCAGCTTTCAGGGCTTCGTCGCTGATGCCAAGCTTATGGTGCTCTTCGTATCTCACCTTGATACCGCGCAGGATTTCGATAGCATCCTCAATTGACGGTTCATCAACAGTAACCGGTTGGAAACGCCGCTCCAGGGCGGCATCTCTTTCCACGTGCTTCCGGTAATCGTCCAGGGTAGTAGCGCCGATACACCGGATTTCGCCTCTGGCCAGTGACGGTTTTAGAATGCTGGCGGCATCCACGGCGCCTTCGGCGGCGCCGGCACCCACGATAGTATGAAATTCATCAATGAAAAGGATACAGTTGCCGCTCGATTTAATCTCTTCGAGGATTTTCTTTAATCTTTCCTCGAATTCACCACGATACTTAGTGCCGGCAACCACGCCAGCCATGTCGAGTGTAATAATCCTTTTATCTTCCAGTGTTTCCGGAACATCACCGGCGGCAATCCGGTGCGCCAGGCCTTCGACAATGGCAGTTTTGCCGACGCCGGGTTCGCCAATGAGTGCGGGATTGTTCTTGGTTCGCCGGCTCAGTATCTGGATAACACGGCCGATTTCTTTCTCCCGTCCGATAACCGGGTCCAATTTACCGGCGCGTGAAGCCGCTGTGAGATCAACACCCAACTGATCTAGAAGCGGGGTGCGGTTGGTGGCAGGACGAGTGACCTTCGGTTTAGCAGCGCTTTGACTTAAAGCCCGCACGACTTCGGCGCGTGCCTGTTCCAGGGTGATACCGAAGCTCTCCAGGACCCCGGCTGCCACTCCTTCTCCTTCATGGAGGAGACCGAGTAACAGGTGTTCCGTTCCGATATAATTGTGACCCAAACGACGGGCTTCGTCGATAGCTAACTCGATAACCCGCTTGGCACGGGGTGTAAGACCTATTTCTCCGGTAGCGGCTTTCTCACCCCTACCGATGATATACTCGACTGCAGAGCGTACTTTACTGAGGGTGACACCCATAGTCACGAGGACTTTAGCCGCTACTCCCTCTTCTTCTCTGATAAGACCGAGCAGAATATGTTCGGTGCCGATGTAGTTGTGGTTGAGGTGTTGCGCCTCTTCCTGAGCTGCGGTTAATACTCTGCGCGCCCTCTCCGTAAATTTCTCAAATCGGCTAGTCATATTTTCTCCTTAGA
Source organism: Dehalococcoidales bacterium (assembly GCA_037440885.1). Lineage (GTDB taxonomy): Bacteria > Chloroflexota > Dehalococcoidia > Dehalococcoidales > UBA2162 > JBBITI01. The sequence continues at coordinate 15,137 of JBBITI010000060.1, forward strand.
ATAACGCGAGGAAAGCTTATCCCTAGTAGTAATTATAGGTCAACGGGCAATCAAGGTCAACCATAGTAAGCAACGAGGAGAAATAGCAAAAGCCTCTTGGCAGTGGCATATTTTTCACAAGGAGCTGCCTCCTCAGTATCGTCTGCGCTGGGGTGTTTCACTTCCGTGTTCGGGATGGGAACGGGTGGAGCCACCTCGCTCTAACCACCAAGAGGCTTTTACGGCTGATTAATAAATTTTAACCGATATGAGCCTGATAGTTGATGTTATTAATGGGTCGCTACCGGATCGAGTCCGGTATCATAGCCCGAGAAATTCCGGGATATTGTTGTATTGTCTAATATCAACTCTGAAACAGGTCAAGCCCTCGACCATTAGTATAGCTTAGCTAAACACATTACTGTGCTTACACACGCTACCTATTAAGCAAGTAGTCTACTTGCGGTCTTACTCCCGGTATTGCTACCGGGATGGGAGATCTCATCTTGGGGCAGGCTTCGCACTTAGATGCTTTCAGCGCTTATCCTAACCAGACGTAGCTACCCAGCGATGCCCCGGGCGGGACAACTGGTACACCAGAGGTCTGTTCCTCTCGGCCCTCTCGTACTAGAGAGAACCCCCCTCAAATCTCCGGACGCCCACGACGGATAGAGACCGACCTGTCTCACGACGGTCTGAACCCAGCTCGCGTGCCGCTTTAACCGGCGAACAGCCGGACCCTTGGGACCTGCT
>JBBITI010000061.1:0-15774 GCA_037440885.1 Dehalococcoidales bacterium
CATTCCTTCTGGCTACTGAGACCTACGGCCGGCGGTTGGTTGATGAGGCCAATGACCAATCAGAGTATAACTTTTACAGCGAGATCGCATCGATCAGAGACCAAATGAGAGGCTTTCACAATGCCATGATGATTCGTTTTTGCTAACAAAATTGCTAACGGATTGCTAACGAAGCAAAGGGACTACAAGGGAAAACGAGTGTAAAACAGGTATAGTCCTCGTCAGGTATCTTAGCTTCACAGCCTCGTGGTTCAACACATTTCGAGAGCGGCACCATGAACCACTCGGACACCTCTCCTGAGCTTCAAGTTTTTATTTCCAAGATTGACATAATATGATTTTGCTACAAATCCGTAATCGAGACAATCAAATCATTATACTCAGGGGATGATACTTCGTCAAAGCTGAGAGAAGAGTGTATTAATGCCGTGTTTTGAGAGAAGATTGCCCGTTGTAACGTCCCCAAACCAAAAATCCGATTGCCGAAACTAACCCCACCGCACCAATAATGCCCCAGAGCAACCGGGATTCGGCAGGGAAAATATCCAGCAGAACACCGCCGAAGAGAGGAGAAAGCGCAAACCCTACAGTCTGCCCGAGTGTAAAGAAACCCATGTAGCGTCCTCGTTTATCCGGGGGAGCAGACTCTGCAACCACCGCCGAAGCGATTGGAGTCATGATGACTTCACCGGCGGTTATCAAAACAATAATCAAAACCGCCCAGTTGAAACCAGAAATCCAACCAAGCAAGGAATAACCAATTACATAAAACAGACTACCGATAATCAACCCCTGGGCTTTAGGTAATTTGTCAACCAGGCGAATTACCGGATATTGAGTGATCACAACAATCAAACCATTCAATGTAAGTAACAGACCATATTGGGCAGTGGTAAAACCCAGGCGGTCGACGGTATAAACAGACAAAGTCGTTCCGAGATGTCCAATCGATAGTACGAGCAAGATGCTTACGGTCACAAAGAAAAGAAATGACCGATCTCCAGCCACGGCGAGAGTACTGCGTAAATTAACATGCGCTTTGCTACCGCCATACGATTCACGCAAGAAAAGATAGACGATCAAGGTTACTAACATACTGGCGAAGGCGGCGATACTGAACAGCCAACCATACGAGACAAAGCCCATCAGATAACCGCCGATCGCCGGACCGATAGCAAATCCCACATTGCCACCGATACGAACAACCGCGTATGATTCAGCAAGACGAGTTTTAGGCGCCAGATCAGCCACAATCGCACCGGTGGTAGGACCAATGGTACCGTTAATGCTACGCGAGGCAATAAAAACCAGTATGATTACAAAGATCGGCGCTGAGGAACCGATAAGCACCGCCAGAGTGATTGAAGTCAATGTGCTGATAGACGCAATGGCCAGCAACAGACGACGCCGGCCAAAACGGTCCGACAGCATACCACCCAGCAGATTGGTAGCTCCGGTTGATAACCCGCCGATGAGGAAGATGATTCCAACCAGACTCATCGGTATGCCGCGTTCATTATGCAAATAAAGAGCTAAAAACGGGGATGCTGATGACCAACCGATCGTAAGCAGAGTATCCAGCCCCATCATTAACCAGATGCCGGAGGGAAAACGCTCCCAGATATCTTTTTTAATAAAACGAGGAGAGAAGTTCATCGTAAAGACCACCCAGTATACCACCAGGGCAACAACGTATTTAATGTCATTTTCGAATCAAGAAAGAAAAGGGGGCAGGAATCACCCACCCCCTTATGTTGAGTTTTCGAGAAAATACTAACGATATACACCGTATTCGTGAGTGTAATCGATCATAGCTTTCAGATTCTCCGGTTTGACTTCATCAGTAGAACTTCTGGGCGACAGAATGAAGCCGCCGTCTTTACCGACCGTATCGATCAATTTTTTGCAATAGTCCTTGACATCCTGCACCGAACCAGTTTGCAGCAGGGAAGAGGGGACATTACCCTGAATACACATGTGGCCTTTTAGTATTTCCTTCGCCCGCTGAATATCGGTCGTATCCAGTCTGGCGAGCATCTTGCCCTTCGGGAAATCAAGCAGATATTCCAACTTGGCAGTGAAATTTCCCTCGAAGAAAATACAGGGAGTACCGCCCCTGGCAATAAGCGAGGTGACCAGTTTCTTGAAGGTCGGCCAGTAGAAGCGATCGAACTGAGCTTTGGACATAAAATCATCTGAACCACGAGTCACCGTCATAAAAAGCCGGATGTTGCCGAATTCGTTTGGTGGCGGCAGAGGCCGGTCCAGAGCAAGTTGTAATAATTTATCGCAAGTTGAAACGACCTTATCCGGTTGGCGATACAGGTCCATCATGGTACCCCGCATACCGCGCATAGAATGAGATATCAAATCGAAGGGAGGGCCGGCGCTACCCTGAAAATACTGCGGGAAACCACAATCCAGCATCATCTGATTGAACCGGACCATCCGTTTCTGCCATTTCCGTAATTCGCGACCGGTTTTCTGGAGCACTTTCAGGGCTTTGTCGACGCCGGGATCAGTCAAAGCCAATGCTAAACCCTGGGCACCCAGTCCTCCCCCAACGCCAGACAATTTCGGCAGGTTTGCCCAGCCAGCCAGATCATCGCTGGAACGGGAGATCATGGTGCGGAACATGAAATCCGAGGGGTCCGAGAGATAAGCATCATAATCCTCAGCTTTCATGCTTTCGGTCTCAATAGACTGGTGACCTTTATAGGGATCAACACCGTGTCCAGGCCAGCGCAGCGATTTGGGATTAAGAATTTCCAGAGCTTTGCCCGGAGTAAATCCCTGGTGATAGATCAAGTCGGCATGATAATCGATAAGGGTCTTCCGGTAAGCGGCCAACCACGCCTCGAAATCATAATACGCCGCCGAAGAAGGGATACCAGCGTATTTAGCAGGGAAATAGCCCATGCCACAAATGATCGGAACCCTGTCAGTGGGCTTCAGGTGGATAGCATCGGTAACTCTCTTTTCCTTTTCGACGATCAATTGTCGGGCCGTTTTACCCTGCTCGAGCTGTAAAGCCATTCGGTTTCTCCTTTTTATTGAACTTGCGCTAATTCAGGCGCGATTTTGCGGCACATTATAACACAACGCGGCTGAATTTGCGCTGTCAATTAAATCACGGGGTTAGTATCGCACTCCCAAAAACACTGAAAAGTATTACTACCTTAAGGAAGCACCATGCAGTGAGTTCATATGATATGATAAGTATTGTTTCAAGATAAATAAACTTGACAAACTTTTCAGGAATCTCTATCCTGATTCACTTACACAAATTCTATTCGCCAGCGAAAGGAGAATGGAAATGGTTAAAATATTTGATGAAATCTCAAGAACCTTTGAAGAATATTTACTGATCCCAAATCTAACCACTCAAAATTGCATACCCAGTCAAATCAATTTGACTACACCGGTAGCGAAAAACAAGAAAAAGAGAGCCAGTACAACGAATATTAATATTCCAATCGTATCTGCTGCGATGCAGGCAGTATCCAACCACACGCTGGCAATCGAACTGGCGCGATGCGGCGGGTTATCATTCATTTACTGTTCACAAACTATCGATCAACAAGTCGATATGGTTAAAAAAGTAAAGTCATTCAAAGCCGGTTTTGTAACCAGTGATTCCAATTTAAAGCCAGACAATACTCTGGCCGACCTTTTACAACTTAAAGAAAAAACCGGACATTCCACCATAGCTATCACCGCTGACGGCCAACCTAACGGGAAATTACTAGGAATTATTACATCCAAAGATTATCGAGTTAGCCGTGATTCTCCGGAAAAAAAAGTGGCAGATTTTATGACCCCGTTTAGCCGGCTGGTCTACGGAAAATCAGGGATAACTTTGACAGAAGCAAATGACATTCTCTGGAAGGCGAAGATAGATTGTCTCCCGGTTATCGATGAGCAGCAAAACCTGGCTTATCTGGTATTCCGGAAGGATTATACCGAACACAAAGAAAACGAGAATGAACTACTCGACCCCGAAAAGAGGCTGATGGTCGGGGCAGCAATCAATACCAAAGACTATACCGATAGAGTACCGGCATTAGTCGATGCCGGAGCGGATATCCTTTGCATCGATTCCTCGCACGGGTATACCGAATGGCAGAGTGATACGCTCCGCTTCATCCGCAAAAAATACGGGGACACGGTTAAAGTAGGAGCAGGTAATATTGTCGATACTGAAGCTTTTGTCTACCTGGTAAAAGCAGGCGCTGACTTCGTCAAGGTCGGGATCGGCGGCGGTTCGATTTGCATTACGAGGGAACAGCGAGCTATCGGCCGCGGACAGGCAAGCGCCCTTCTCGAAGTCGCCAGAACGAGAGACCAGTACTTCAGCGAAACCGGTATTTATGTTCCAATCTGTTCTGACGGTGGGATGAACCACGATCACCAGATCTCACTGGCCATGGCAATGGGCGCTGACTTCACGATGTTAGGAAGATACTTCGCCCGGTTTGATGAGAGTCCATCGAAAAAGGTGACAGAAGGAAATCACTATCTGAAAGAATACTGGGGGGAGGGAACCAACCGGGCTCAAAACTGGCAACGATACGATCTGGGCGATGGCAGTAAAGCATTGATATTCGAAGAAGGCGTAGACGGATATGTTCCCTATGCCGGCAAGCTAAAAGACAATCTCGAGATAACCCTGGCAAAAATCAGAGCAACGATGAGTGCCTGCGGTGCCGCGACGATCAAAGAGTTCCAAAATAAAGCGAGACTGACGATAGTTTCATCCCGAACGATCGAAGAAGGCGCTGTTCACGACATCATAACCAAAGAGATCGGACCGGATAGAAGATAAAGATATATACAGAGGGATTATTTCATGATAGGATAATATACACTACGGAGAGAGAACCGGCAGGAGAATCATCAAGGTAAGGGACTTCTCCGGGGGTGATATTGTGACTATCATGGAAACCAATACCCGGATTAAAGAAATCTTACTAAAACGAGCTAAAGCACGAGGCTCTTCTCTCAAGTGGAACGCGAATACACTGATTCTCGCTTACACGATACTGGCAACAACGATTTTGTTGGCACTACGGGCGGTAAACACGGCAATCATCGCGGTTGTAGCGGTACTTGGCCTGGCAGTGATCTGGATATACAGTTACCAGCAAGCAAAAATAATGGAACGCCAGTATTTAAAAGACGAGCTCCGGATTTATTCTGAGTTACTGGAGCATCAAGCGCAATTACAACGCGATGCAGATTTAAATAAAGACCCAGCCGAAGCAAAAGAGTCCCCATTAACTGACCGCGAGCTGCAAGTTCTCAGGTTGCTCGGGGAGGGAAAATCTAACAAGGAAACGGCATCTATCCTGCATATCAGTGATCAGACTGTGAAAAACCATATCAGTCATATTTTTTCCAAACTCGGCGTTAATGACCGGACATCAGCCGTAATAATGGCGATCAATCAAGGCTGGATAAGAAAAGCAGAAATTGAAACTCACACAGTACGGCAGTCAGCCAGTCTTGACAAAAAACAATAGTCTGTTATAGACTGATGACTAATTGAATATTGTCAAAGGCCGAGAACGAGAATAGTAAGTTGTCAGCGAAGCCCAGAGAGCCGGGGAAGGTGAGAGCCGGCGCTAGCGCAACAAACTGAATGGACTCGGGAGCTGCAAACCGAAAGCTGATTAACACTGAGTGACTAGGTTTTGACGGAGAGGGCACCGTTATCAAAGCCCAGGGTATCGTGATGACAAAGTCAGAACCGTACCTGGAAGAGATGTCCCGGTGTTGCCGGGATAACTAGGGTGGCACCGCGAAGGAAAACCCCTCGCCCCTATGGCGAGGGGTTTTAGTTTTTACTGCGGAGTCAGATATGTACCCTAGCCTGGAAGAAGTAAAAAACCTGGCACAGACAGCGAACCTGATCCCGGTTTACCAGGAAATCGTGGCTGATCTAGAAACACCGGTTTCCTCATTTTTAAAACTGAAGCGCGGCGGTTACGCGTTTCTCCTGGAAAGCGTCGAAGGCGGCGAAAGGATCGGGCGTTACAGTTTCATCGGCACAGAGCCTTATTTAACGTACAAACACAGCGGGAACGACCAAAGCGATCCCCTGGTACCGGTGATCAAAGAATTGAACAAATACCGTCCGGCGACAGTAGCAGGACTACCTAAATTCAGTGGCGGGGCGGTGGGGTATCTCGGGTATGAAGCGGTGAACCGGTTCGAAGAACTTCCTTCTCCCGAAAAAGATGACCTCAAGTTACCGATAGCTTTCTTCATGTTTGCCGATACCATGCTCGTCTTCGATCACGTAACCCACCGGATAAAAATAATAAGCCATGTAAATACTGGTGAAGACATCGAAGCCGCTTATCAAAAAGCAGAAAAGAGAATACTGGGCATCATCAAGGAATTACAAGGACCGCTTCCCAATGGTATGAAAAAACCGGACGGCGAGGAGTCACATCACGAAATTATTTCTAATTTATCAAAACAAGAATTTGAAGCTGCGGTTGCCAAAATCAAACAGTACATTACCGATGGTGAAGCAATCCAGGTCGTCTTTTCACAACGTCTGGCACGCCCGACCCGGGCGGAGCCTTTTGCAATATATCGCGCCCTGCGTACAATCAATCCTTCACCGTACATGTTTTACCTCGATTTCCAGGATTTTCAACTCATCGGCGCTTCTCCGGAGATCCTGGTCCGAGTGGATGACGGAGTGGTTACAACCCGCCCACTGGCGGGGACAAGACCACGCGGAAAGAGTGTAGTGGAAGACGAAAGGCTGGAGAAGGAACTACGCCATGATGAAAAGGAACGCGCCGAGCATATCATGCTGGTCGACCTCGGTCGAAACGACATCGGCAGGGTGAGCCAAGCGGGGAGTATAACGGTAAGCGAGTTGATGGACGTCGAGCGATATTCTCATGTTATGCACCTGGTAACCCACGTCGAGGGTAAACTGCGCCCCGATATGAAAGCTTACGATGCTTTAAGGGCCTGTTTCCCGGCCGGGACCGTTTCCGGTGCGCCGAAGATCCGGGCGATGGAAATAATCGCCGAACTCGAGCCGTCCAGGAGAGGAGCCTACGCCGGATCAGCCGGGTATTTTTCCTTCTCCGGAAATATGGATATGGCTATTGCGATTCGCACCATCGTCCTGAAAGACAGCGTAGCATATGTCCAGGCCGGGGGTGGAATAGTCTACGACAGTGTACCGGAGAGAGAGTATGAAGAAAGTCTAAACAAAGCACAGGCAACATTGAAAGCGATCGAACAAGCCGAAAAAACGGAGCTTCAGGGAAGGTAGCTATGCTGTTACTGATAGACAACTACGATAGTTTCACATACAACCTTTTTCAATACTTGAGCGAACTCGGCGAAACGGTAAGGGTGGAACGAAACGACAAGATTACCATCGACCAGATCGAAGCACTGCACCCGGAGAAAATAATTATTTCTCCCGGACCTTCGACACCCCAACAAGCCGGGATTTCAAACGATGTGATTCGACAATTCGGTAGTAGACTGCCACTTCTCGGAGTATGCCTTGGTCACCAGTGCATCGGGTATTCTTTCGGCGGGATTGTAGCCCGCGCCGCGAAAATCATGCACGGTAAATCCTCTTTAATATATCATAACAATTCCAGCGTATTTCAGGGCATGCCCAATCCATTCTCAGCAATCAGGTATCATTCCCTGGCTATTCAACGATCAAATCTACCAGATTGCCTGGAGATCAGCGCCTGGACCGATGACGGTGAGATTATGGGCATCAGACACCGCCAGTATCCGGTCGCAGGAGTCCAATTCCACCCGGAATCATTCATGACCGAAAACGGCAAGCAGATACTGGGTAATTTTCTTAAGCTGTCTGCGACATGAATGACGGCACCATGATGAATACTTTACATAACGTTTGCCCGGGAGAAACCGATGATTAAAGAAGCGATCAAACACGTTGTAGAAGGACACTCTCTCTCCATCGAACAGGCGTCCCAGGTGATGGAAGAAATCCTGGAGGGACAGGTTACCCCGTCACAATTCGGAGCGTTCGTAACCGCGCTCCGTTTAAAAGGAGAGACTGTCGAAGAAATCACCGGGCTGGTGCGTGCCATGCGAGCAAAAGCGGTACGCGTTAACGGAATGGGAAGGCTGGTTGACACCTGCGGGACGGGAGGGGACGGGGCATCCACATTTAACGTGTCCACAACCGCAGCTTTCGTGATAGCGGGTGCCGGAATTAAAGTTGCCAAGCACGGGAACCGGGCGATAAGCAGCCAGACCGGAAGCGCCGACGTTCTCGAAGCCCTGGGAGTCAAGATTGAACTGACGGCGGAACAGGTAGAACGTTGCCTCAACGAGGTAGGTATTGGTTTCATGTTCGCGCCGACTTTCCATCCTTCTATGAAATATGCCGCCGGCCCCCGGCGGGAAATCGGCATCCGGACTGTCTTCAACATACTGGGACCGCTCAGCAATCCCGCCGGAGTAACAGCACAAGTCATCGGGGTACCTTCGGAACAGATAGGGATCAAGGTCGCCCGCGCCATGACATTGCTGGGCACCAGGCATACATTAGTAGTCCACGGTTTAAACGGCATCGATGAAATTTCGATTACGGATCACACGCGGATCTGGGAAATAATCGAACAGCAAATCACCGACTATTACATCAATCCGGAAGATTTCGGCTATCACAAGGCTCCTCTGAGTGCAGTGAAGGGAGGAACAGCGACGGAAAACGCCGGTATCTTACGCAGGGTTCTGAGTGGCGCCAAAGGGGCGCCACGGGATATGACCGTTATGAATGCGGCTGCCGGGATCATGGCCGGGACGGACCAAATTCCGGATACGAAAACAGAAGGAATCAAGATGCTGGTCAAATGTGCACGGACAGCGGAAGAGGCGATCGACAGCGGAAGTGCCCTGGAAAAACTGGAGAGATTGATCACTTTTACAGAAAATCTAAAACCATTAACGTGAAGAGATTCGAGATGATACTAACTGATATCCTGGATAACAAGAGAATCGAACTGGCAGAAACAAAAAAAAGACTGCCCCTTCGGGAATTAGAAGTACGAGCAGCAAACAGTCCGGCACCTCGCGATTTTATCGCAGTTCTGAAAGGCACGGACATGAAAATAATTGCGGAAATCAAAAGGGCTTCGCCTTCAAAGGGAACGATCGCGGCGGACATCGACCCGATCGCGGTCGCCAGGATTTTCGCACGACACGGAGCCGCGGCGATATCGGTACTAACCGAGGCCAGATATTTCATGGGGAACATCGAGTTCCTTAGCGCCATCAATAGTGCTCTTGGAGAATCCAGACCGCCACTGCTACGGAAAGATTTTTTATTCGATCCATACCAGATATATGAGGCGAGAACATATGGAGCAGACGCGGTCCTATTAATTGCCAGAATTGTACCGCCGCAGGAACTACAGATGCTTATTGCTTTAACCAGGGAATTAAAAATGGAAGCTCTCGTAGAAGTTCACAACGAGGCAGAAATCAATACGGCAGTTGAAAGTGGAGCAGCGATTATCGGGATCAATAATCGCGACCTCGACACTTTCAGAGTCGACTTGAAAACCACGGAAAGGCTGAGGGGAAGAATCCCTGACGATAAAATCGTGGTTAGCGAGAGCGGTATCCGGGATCGTACAGATATCGCATACTTACGGGATTGCCGCGTTGATGCCGTACTGATCGGCGAAGCCCTGATAGCGGCACCCGATATTGCGGCCAAAATGAGGGAACTATTATGACGCGGGTAAAAATCTGCGGGTTGTCGGATATGGAAACGGCTCTGTTCGCCGCTGAATGCGGAGCGGATCTACTCGGCTTTGTCTTTGCACAAAGCCGGCGTCAAGTGACTCCTGATACTGTCGTTAACATCGTTAATGCAGTCAAGAGCAAGCATCCCAAAGTCGAAACTATCGGTGTATTTGCCAATTCGCCAATTTCTGAAATGAACGCCATCGCTGATTACTGTAGGCTGGATCGGGTACAGCTCAGCGGAGGCGAAAGCTGGCAATATTGCCAGCAGACCAAAAAGCCGATCATCAAGGTTATCCACGTCAAGCCAGACACCAGGGTTGAAAATATCATTGCCTCGATAGTAGCAGGAAACCGGTTAGCAGAAGGGAGAATAATGACGTTCTTACTGGACAGCAAGAGCACAGATGATAGACCCGGGGGTACCGGGCAGATCTTCGATTGGGCAATTGCGCGACACATTTCCCGGAAGTTTCCGGTATTTATTGCCGGAGGATTGAATACCCGGAACATCAACCGATTAATAACTGAAGTCAATCCTTTCGGGGTCGATGTCTCGAGCGGGGTCGAGACGGACGGGAAAAAAGATTTAAGCAAAATCAGAGCATTCATCCAGATGATACGACAGAAACAAGCGAGCAACCGGAATCAAGGAAAACATGATGAAGAATAACAAAACAAACAATTCGATTTCCAAAAAGGGCTTACCGGATTCGAGAGGATACTTCGGAGATTACGGAGGGCGATTCGTCCCGGAAACGATTGTCCCGGTATTGGACGAATTAACGACGGCATATGAAAATGCCCGAAATAATCCCGGGTTCTGGTCGGAGTTCGAGCAACTTTCGAGATCCTTTTCCGGTCGACCGACGGCACTATATTACGCGGCACACCTTACAGAGCACTGCCGGGGAGCGCGCATCTACTTAAAACGCGAGGATTTAGCCCACACCGGAGCACACAAAATCAACAATGCCCTTGGCCAAGGTTTACTGGCAAAAAAAACGGGGAAACGCAGGATTGTGGCAGAGACCGGTGCCGGCCAGCACGGTGTCGCTACAGCGGCTGTTTGTGCGATGCTAGGTCTCGATTGCATCGTGTATATGGGAGAAGAAGATGTCCGGCGCCAGTCACTCAACGTGTTTCGCATGAAGCTAATGCACGCTGAAGTCAAACCGGTTTCCAGCGGGAGCCGGACTTTGAAAGATGCGATCAACGAGGCTTTCCGCGACTGGGTCAGCAATGCGAGAGATACGTATTATCTGCTGGGTTCCGTCGTCGGCCCCCATCCCTACCCGATGATGGTGCGAGACTTCCAATCGGTGATCGGGAAGGAAACCCGACAACAAATCCTTGCACAGGCCGGGAAACTGCCAGAGTACATAGTTGCTTGTGTCGGCGGCGGCAGCAACGCCATCGGGATATTTCACCCGTTCCTGGATGATACCGGAGTCCGGCTAATCGGGGTGGAAGCGGGGGGAAAGGGGTTGCATACCGGCATGCATGCCGCCACGCTCAATACCGGCAGCACCGGCGTACTGCACGGCACGAAGTCCTATGTACTGCAGGATGATTTCGGACAAATTAGGGAGACCCACAGTATTTCCGCCGGGCTCGACTACCCGGGAGTAGGGCCGGAACACAGTCACCTGAAAGACACCGGTCGCGCAGAATATGTGGCGGTCGACGACCGGGAGGCGTTAGAGGGAGTTCAACTGCTCTGCCGTACTGAGGGAATCATTCCGGCGATGGAATCCGCTCATGCAGTATCTTACGCAGCGAAGCTAGCTGCCTCTCTGGACAGAGAGAAAATTATCATCATCAATCTCTCCGGCAGAGGTGACAAAGACATCGGAATCGTCGCCGAAGCGCTGGGGGTAGCTTTATGAGTAATATTTCGCGGGTTTTTCAGCAGCACCACAAGGCGTTAATCGCTTACGTGACAGCAGGCTATCCGACGCCGCAGATCACCCTGGAAGCGATACCGTTACTGGCAGAAACAGGTTGTGACATTGTGGAAATCGGCATTCCTTTTTCCGACCCGCTGGCCGATGGGACGACGATCCAGAAAGCCAGCTCCGTAGCTTTACATAACGGCATAACCCCGGTGGCTTGTCTGGAGATGGTACGGCAAATCCGCAAGCGGACCAGAGTGCCGCTGGTTTTCATGTCGTATTACAATCCGGTTTATAGATTCGGCATCGACAAATTCATCCAAACTTGCACGTCGGCAGGAGTTGACGGACTGATCATTCCCGACCTGCCTCCCGAGGAGGGTGCAGTTTTAGAAACGACTACCGTGCAAAATAATATGGATCTTATTTATCTTGCTGCACCGACAAGCACCGAAGAAAGGATTAAAACGATCGCCAGTCATTCCAGAGGTTTTATTTACCTTGTTTCCGTCACCGGAGTTACCGGAACCAGGGACGCGATGCCGGCTGATCTAGTACAATTTGCCAGTGCCGTCAGGAAACTGGCGACCAAGCCGTTATGTATTGGTTTCGGTATTTCGACACCGGAACAGGTCAGGCAGATCGCCCGCTTCGCGGACGGAGTAATCATCGGGAGCCGGATTGTCCAGATCATGGAAAAACCTGACTGGAAAACAGAAATTGTGAGATTCATCAAGTCGGTCAGGCAGGCATTAGACAGCGAAAGCTAAGCTTTCAAGACGCTTGTATTTTGGAAAGGCAGAATCAAGATTCGCCTGCCAGCGAGAGGAAAGCAATCTCATAAGCCCGGTAATTGGACTGGCCGTATAAAACAAAGATGACTTCGCCAAGCGTCGTGTTGTGCCGTACCAGGAAATCATAGACCGTTTTCAACGCGATCCGGGCGGCTTCGGTCACCGGATAGTTATAGGCACCGGTACTGATAGAAGGAAAAGAGATACTTTTAATTTTATTGTACACGGCTAATTCCAGACTATTACGATAAGCAACGGCGAGTAATTCCGGTTCATGATACCGGCCTCCACGCCATACCGGACCGACAGTATGGATCACATACCTGGCTTTTAAATTCCCACCCGTGGTTATTACTGCTTGCCCGGCAGGTAACCGTCCCTGACGAGCGATAATTTCTTTACACTCTTCAAGGATCGATGGCCCACCCGCTTGATGAATAGCACCGTCAACCCCCCCCCCTCCCATCAGACCGGGATTAGCGGCATTCACGATGGCTTCGGTAGCCTGGACAGTGATATCGCCCTGTATTATCTCCAACCGGGAATTATTAATGATTTTCTCCACCGTTTGTTTTCCTATTTTGCGTTAGTTTGTTAACTTCATCTACTATCGCCGGTAAAATTTCCCCGGTCCTTCCCAGGATAATATAGTCGGAAATACGAGCCCTGGTGAGCGGGGTTGGTTCAGCGTTTATTTCAATAACCTTTACGCCACGGTTTCTTTTGGCAATTTCCGGCAAGCTGGCAAAAGGATAGACAACTGCCGAAGTACCGCAAATCAGCATCAGATCGCATTTACTGGCTTCCACAAAGCTATTTCGAGCGACATCTTGCGGAATCGGTTCGCCAAAAAACACGGTATCAGATTTAAGCACGCCTTTGCAGTGCGGACAAAGCGGAGGCAGTCGGTCTTCTCTTTGCAGTTTATCCAGATCAAATTGTTCACGAAAAAAACGATGACCGCAATCCAGACACCTGAGTTTCAGAAAGCTGCCGTGGTACTCCAGGACATGACGGGAACCGGATTTCTCGTGCAGGGCATCGATATTTTGTGTGATCAGGCATTTGATAATACCGGCTTTCTCCAGTTCCGCCAGGGCAAGATGACCGGAATTCGGCCGGGCTTCCCAGAGATTACCCAGCCCGGGACCACGTGCAGTCGATGACTCTCGCCACCACCTTTTCGGATCTTCAAGGAACAGTTCATAACTCCGGTAGGCTCTTTTCTCAGCTTCCGGGTCTTTTGTCCAGATACCCGAAGGCCCGCGGAAATCACTTATACCCGATTCGGTAGAAATCCCGGCACCAGTTAAGGCGATAGCATATTTAGAATTAACGAGATCAAGCGATACTCTGCTTATCAAAACACTATTATCCGACATCGCGATACATAATAATATTAATACTGCCCACTTAACAAACCCGACATCAATAACACTCAATTTGCTCCATCAATAATTGTAAGCCTATAATCATAGATAATTCTCAGCAAGACCGGGGAATCCATTTCCCGGTCTATTTATTAAGATATGGACAAAGGACAAAATTTGTCTGACATCTCAGGAACACAAAAAAAAGCGCCCTTTTTTTACGGGTGGTGGATCGTTATTTCCGCTGCGCTGTTACGATTTTTCAGCGGTGGAACTTTTTATTACGGGTTTTCCGTTTTTTTTAACCCGATACGGGAAACATTCGGGTGGAATGCAGCGACAACTTCTGTTGCTTTCACGCTACGCAGTATTGAAACCGGGGTCTTCAGCCCGGTTGTGGGGGCATTAGCGGATAAAATTGCGCCGCGCAAGCTACTGATTGCCGGATGGAGCATTATCGGTGCCGGTTTTCTTTTATTAAGCCGGATTGATTCTCTGTGGACATTCTACGGTACATTTGTACTAATAGCCATCGGGATGAGTCTGGGCACCGGATTGGTGATGAACACTACAGTCGCTAACTGGTTCACCAGAAAACGCAGCCGTGCTCTAGCTATCACATTTATCGGCCCGGGAGTCTGCGGTATTCTGGCGCCCCTGTTAGCAATTTCAGTGGGAGAATTTGGGTGGCGGCAAACCCTGATGGTAATGGGATTCAGCCTTTGGGCGATCGGAATTCCACTATGTCTCCTGTTCCGCGATAAACCGGAGAATTACGGTTATCTGCCGGACGGAGAACCGCTACCAGACAAAAATAACGGAAAGATTCTTGCCAACAAGCCGCTGATTACCGGACTGACCGCAAAAGAAGCAATACGCACGCGTGCATTCTGGATGATATCGCTGACCCAGTTATTCCAGCAGATAGGCACTTCCGCGGTATCGGTGCATATCGTTCCGTTCCTGGAAAGCGTGGGGGTGGCGCGAGCGGTCGCCGCGCTCGCAGTGACAGGTATGACCGCAAGTTCTCTGTTCGGCAGGCTGGGTTTCGGTTTTTTAGGTGATTACACTAATAAGCGCAACCTGATTGCATTATCCATAATACTACAGATCATGGGCCTTCTCTTTTTCTCTTTTATTACTCAGAACACTATCTGGCTACTGGTATTCTTTTTATTGACTTATGGCCCGGGATTCGGCGGCCCAATTCCTTTGTGGCCAGCACTGCAGGCAGACTATTTCGGTACAAAAAGCTTCGGAACAATAATGGGGTTGCTAACGCTGACCAGTGTCATCGGAGGCCTGGCCAGCCCGGTGATTGCAGGCAGCATCTACGACATAACCGGCAGTTACCGCCTGGCATGGTATCTATGCATCGCGGTAACGATTCCGGCAATACCGCTCGTTCTTCTAGCACGACCGCCGAAATCCTGAACCGGTCTTATCAAGCATCACTCTTGACAATATTTGCTTGCTAATATATGCTTGCTACCATGCTACTTTGAAAAATATCTCCGCCGGAGTTGCAAGTATGCCAAGCAAAATAAAAATCGACAAAGAGCAAGCACTGGCAATGATGAGATCAGGCAAGACGGACGCCGCGATCGCCGCTCATTTTAAAAAATCGCGGCAAGCTGTCAACTTGCTAAGGCAATCTTTCATCAAACACAGCCTACTTGACAACACTGCCAAACAACCGAAAAACAGCAAGCAACTCCTGGACAATACGCCGCCCCAAGGCGCCAATAGCAATATTCCGACAGAGGCAACTTCTTTAGAGTCGACTCAGTCATTATCATATCCAATGTTCGACCAGATAACCGATTGGGTTATCCAGTTAATCAAAGAGGCCGGCGCGTTCAGGGAACTGAACCAGCGCTGTCAACTGCTGGAAAGTCAAAATAAAGCGCTCCAGATGGAAATCAATCAACTCCGACA
>JBBITI010000062.1:0-15132 GCA_037440885.1 Dehalococcoidales bacterium
CGACCGCGCCGCCCGCGACTACGAAACCCGCAACGGAGACACCGAAATATGGTGGCACGTTGACATTGTGCATGACCACCGACCCGGTCGCCGGATGGGATCCAGTGAGAACCATCCAGGGCTTCAACTATTGTCTAACGCACGAGAAATTGACGACTGGAGACTGGGCGAGGGGACCGGCCGGCGGGTTTGGTACCAGCGAAATTGATTGGGGCTTCGCTAACAATCAGCTTCTGCACCTCCGAACGGGCGCGATAGCCGAGAGTACGAAATGGACCCTGGATCCAGCAGGCGGTGGTACAATCGTATTCCAAATCCGTAAAGGGATACACTGGCAATTTCCGGACACGCCAGCGGGACGATTGGTTAACGGACGACAAATGACCGCCGACGATGTCGTCTACAGCTTGAGGCGAGCATCGACAATCGGCAGCGATGGATTTATGTGGCGCATAGCGCCCGATCTCAGGAACGCCGATATCCAGAAGACGGGGCCATGGGAAGTTACATTCAAGGCGCCATCTACCGATGTATTACTATCCGGGTTATTGCGCTTCGGGGGAATTATTTATATTGTAAATCCCGAAGTAATCACCAGATACGGCGACCTGCAAGACTGGCGGAATTATGTCGGCACCGGCCCTTTCATGATGCGAGATTTCGTATCGAGCGGCTCGATCACTCTAATCAGGAATCCGAACTACTGGATGAAAGACCCGGTCGGCCCCGGCAAGGGCAACCAGTTACCTTATCTGGACCGGGTCAAGGTACTCATCATAGCCGATGCGTCGACCCGGCTAGCGGCTTTAAGAACCGGCAAGATCGACTGGCTAGAAAATCTAAATCATTTTGACGCCGATGTGATGAGAAAAACACCGGGTTTGATCGAGAAATGGGATATCGGTTTTCAAGGCAGAGGCACTCCGATCATGATGCGGACAGATAAGGCGCCATTCAATGACATCCGCGTGCGCCAGGCAATGATGCTAGCCACCGATTTTCAAAACATTCTAAAAGGTATCTTCAACGGGGTGGGGATAATTGTGACTACGCCGTTCGCCAAAGCCAAAGGGTACGAGGAGATATATCTCGGTCTCGACGACCCGGACTTTCCCAGCGATGTGAAGGAGTTGTTTACCTATAATCCGGAGAAGGCCAGACAACTCCTGAAAGAAGCCGGGTATCCGAACGGTTTTAAAACTACAATTCTTCTAGCCAGCAACGCGGTTGATGAAATCGATTATTACTCGATCATCAAGGACATGTGGGTGAAAGTGGGGATCGAGTTGACATTAGATCTCAGGGAAGTAGGTGCAGCTAATAATATCCGAAACGCACGCACGCACGAAGCGCTGGCGGCCTTCGACACCGGCCCGGTGGGTGCTTACATGAATGCAGTCCAGTATATCGGGAGGGGCGCCCAGAACCTGAGCATGATCGATGACCCCGTTATTAACGAAGCCGTCCAGAAAGTGCGTGTCGCCCTCATTACCAAAGGGGACAAAGAAGCCATGAGGATATTCAGAGAAGAGGTAAGCAAATACGCTCTGCGCCAATCATGGGCGATCCCCAGAGTAACCGGCAGTTTCCACAATTTCTGGTGGCCATGGTTTAAGAACTATTCGGGGGAAACGAACATCGGCTTCGACCAGCGAACGTGGCCACAATATATCTGGTATGACCAGGATTTGAAGAAAAAGATGGGGTATTAAGGTCTGATAGAAGCCCGAGAGTTCCTTCGAACTCTCGGGCTTCTAGTTTTGGGAGTGAATGATGGATTAAAACAGCGAGGGCAGGAACGAATACGTCAGACGGTGTTTCCTGTTTTCGTTTCTCAGGTTAATTTGCCATCCCTTCTCAGGATACTCGTCCATGGTGCTTCTCACGGTATTTTCCAACCCACCACGGAGAGCAATTTTACCAGATAATTCTTCATTTAGCGGTATGGTTGCCCCACAAGTCTTTAGTAACGACGACTTCTATCACCACTGCGTCCGCCGGATCTCCCGCCACCTCCATATCCACCGCTGCTCCGGTTGTCAGACCGTGGGCGTGCAACGCTGACTGTTATAGTGCGGTTTTTGAGGGTCTAACATTACAGTTCCACCAGTGGCCCCCAGTCGGAGACTTCTCACACTTCCATATTCCGCTTTTCAGGTACTCCTTCTCAGTGACCGCCAGCGGGCGTTTCCGTTCGTGCTCTCCGCCGATTATCATCGGATTTCACCTCCGGTATGGAATCCCACAGGCTCTCCAGGTAACAATGCATCAACGAAGCTGCTATGACAAGCAGACTCGCGATGTGGTCGAGACTTAGTAATGAAGAGGGTGGTCCGGCGACCCGCCACCCAGGGGGAATACTGTCTTACCTGCGTGGGGCTTGTTTGCGATAGCAGTCGCTACAGTACACAGGCTTGCCACTGCGGGGCTCGAAGGGGACTTCAGTGTCCGTGCCACACTGAGCACACTTAGCTGGGTACATCTGGCGTACCGAGCCATAACCTCTGCTATCTCGACTATCGCCCCGCTCAGCCTTTCGAGACTGCCGGCATTCGGGACAACGCTTGGGCTCGTTCGTGTAACCCTTAGAAGCATAGAACTCCTGTTCCCGGGCACTGAACGTAAACGTTCTACCGCAATCGGAACACTGCATGGTCTTGTCTTGAAAAGCCATTGGGTGACCTCCTGGTAGATCCTATCGAAAGTTTGGGTCATCCAACGCTTAGGAGAGGGGAGGAGTAAGTATTTAATAACCTAAACTCTACTTGCCGCTATATTACCACGAGTAGTGACCAGAAGGCAAAAGCGAAGCTGAGCCCGTTTGATAGTTCCAATTAGATTCAGTGGTGGTTAAAACGTTTGGTGCTAGATACCCTCAGGTAAATTACGGAATATTTGGTCTTCTACTATTTTGGCAACCATGATTCCAAATATGATATCCTATGGTAAACGGAAATTAATATTTCTACAATGTATTTATCTTTCGATATTAAACTCGCTATTTCACAGACCAAATATAAGTTCACTCAAAAAGGATTCTTTTATGCTTTTTACCGAGCGTATCTTTTGCACGCAATTGACTCCGGATGATATTGGTCGCAAGGTGCTTCTGGCCGGATGGGTAGATGCCTTTCGAGACCACGGTGGCTTACTGTTCATCCATCTGCGTGACCGCAGTGGCATCATCCAGATCGTGTTTAATCCTGAAGTCCTGACGTCAAATACCTGCCAGGAAGCTTCCTCACTGCGAGCCGAATATTGCATCGCGGTCAAGGGTGAAGTAAAAAAACGACTGCAAGGCACGGAAAATCCTAATATCGAAACCGGGAACATTGAAGTCCTGGTCAATGAATTAACTGTGCTCTCGGAATCAGATGTGTTGCCTTTCACTATTTCCGAAAAGACCATGGTCGCCGGATCAGCCTCCGCTGGCGCAGACAATGTGGATGAGGAACTGCGTCTCCAATATCGTTATCTCGATATCCGTCGACCCTCGATGCGTAACAATCTGATAGCACGACATCGTATTTATAAATGCGTCCGCGAATTCCTTGATTCGCAGGGATTCTTCGAAATAGAAACCCCGATGATGACCTTAAGCACACCGGAGGGCGCACGCGATTATCTGGTGCCCAGCCGCCTTCATCCCCAGAGCTTTTATGCCCTACCTCAATCGCCTCAGCTTTTCAAACAATTGCTTATGATCGGCGGTATGGAACGGTACTATCAACTAGCTCGTTGTTTCCGCGACGAGGATTTAAGACCCAACCGGCAGCCTGAATTCACCCAACTGGATATCGAGGGATCTTTTATTGATGAGGAATTTATCTATGAACTGGTTGAAGAGTTGACTGTGAAAATGTTCACTATCGGCGGAATTACTCTTTGCCGACCGTTTCCCCGCATGACTTATAAAGAGGCATTGGATACCACCGGTTCGGATAAGCCCGATCTACGTTTTGGTCTGCGCTTTGTGGATGTTACAGACATATTTGCGAATACCAATTATTCGATCTTCCGGCAAATACTACAGCGCGGCGGATGCATCAAGGGCATCAATATCAAAGGACAATCCGACAGGCTCAGTAAAAATGTGCTGCAAAATGAATATGCTAAAGAGATAGTTCCTTCATTTGGCGCTAAAGGAATGACCTGGATGCGCGTCGAAGGTGGCAAGCTGGAATCCAATATTGTCCAGTTTTTTAGCAACCTTGAAATTGAAGAGCTACGCAGAAGATTCAATGTAGCTGATGGTGACATCCTGATTATGATTGCTGATCCCTCCTATTCGGTGGTTACATCGGCGCTCGGCCAGTTGCGCCTGCATCTGGCAAACCGCCTGGGCTTGATTCCTGAAAATACCTTCTCCCCGGTCTGGATAACGGAGTTTCCGTTGTTCGAAGCTTCTGAAAGTGGCGGTGTCACTTCCACACATCATCCCTTTACCGCTCCCGACAGAACAGATTTTAATCCTGCGAACACCGAAGAATTGCTATCGCTTCATTCTCGCGCCTATGATCTGGTAATGAACGGCGAGGAGTTGGGCGGAGGTAGTATCCGCATTAACAATCGCACCGTTCAGCGTAAAATATTTGAGGCACTAGGACTTACCGAAGAAGACTGCAATAAAAGGTTTGGATTTTTCCTTCGGGCCTTTGATTTTGGTGCGCCCCCGCACGGCGGTCTTGCTCTCGGCATGGACCGTACGGTGTCCATGATTCTGCAGACTCCATCCATCCGCGAAGTGATCGCATTTCCCAAAAACCGCAGCGCTGCTTGCCCTATGACTGGTGCACCTTCCAAAGTAAAACATCAACAACTCGTTGAATTGGGTCTCTTGAATCTTGGAGGAAACCGTGAGGCTTTGCCTGGCACTGCTGATAAGGAAAACTTGATCGATCGTGTATCCTGGGTATCCCGTATCGGTATTAAGTCTGACGAGCGTTCCTTGATGGAAAGAATTTTAAAGCAGGCTGAGGAAATGGCCTCCATAGCTACTCAGAAAGCTGGCAAGGAAGCACCTGTTTATTCCGTCGCTCCGGTTGTCAACCGGACACGTGCAGGAACTGAAGCCAAACGCTCAGCGATGTCCTTGGCCGGCCAGACTTTCAAAAACGCACCATCAGTCAAAGGTGATTATTTTAAAGTAGCCAATATTCTAGAGTGAAGGGAGACATCTTGCCGGATTCTATCTTCTATTATAAAAACCCTGAAATCATTACCGCAAAAAGTGGCGATCTAAAGGGATTGAAGATCTTGATTCAACCGAATTTATCGGTAGCAGGCTGGCCAACAGACGCCGGGTCGAAAGCACTCTCCAATTTTAAGCCACTGGAAGACGCTACTTTAGTAAAGAAGCTATACAAAGCCGGCGCCGAATTATCCGGTTCTGCATACATGAGCGAATTTGGATTTGGTTTGCAGAACAGCTGTGCAGGTGAAGCGGTCCGGCAAAAAATTGTAGATGCTGAACTGGTTTTAGATTTAATGGGAGAATGCCGGCTGGCAGCCTCTCGGGCGGCTGTTTGCGGTTTCAAGCCCAGTTATGGATTGATATCACGATTTGGCTTGATAGGCTTGATACCATCGATGGAATGTTGCGGTATACTATCCATGAATGTAAAAATAATTCGAGATATCATTAGAAATATCGCCGGACCGGATGAGAGCGACTTTTCAGTATCGGATGAAAAAATCCCGGATTTCTCTCCACCCCGAATAGACCCGCAAAAAACAACTATCGGGGTCGTTATTGAAGCCCAGAGGGCTTTATCACATAATCAAGAAAGTATGTTTTTATCTTCTCTCGAAGAGCTCAGAACAGCAGGGTTTTTCATAAAGGAGATACCGTTTCCCGAATTTCCTCTATTTTCCCTGGTCCATAATATCGTCGGCTCAGTGGAAGCCTCATCCTGCGCCGGGCGTTATGATTCGGTACGTTACGGGCAACGCGTACCTGGCGCGCAAAATTGGAATGAAATGTACCTGCAATCGCGCAACGCAGCTTTTGGCACACTCTTAAAAAGCTACCTTATGCAGGGGGCTTATTTTCAATTTGAGAAGTACGACGCATTTGAAGATGCCTGCCGTATCCGTGGGCGTCTTATCTCAAAGATGCAGCAACTCACCTCGGAAGCAGATTTTCTGGTCCTCCCTGCTTCCTGCAAAGCTTCTTTCAGCGCACCTACACCGCTGGCTGAAACTTACGATCAATTCGCCTTGATGTCTTTTGCAAATGTCAGCGGCCAACCGGTCTTGTTTCTTCCGCCAGCTCCAGGTATTACACAAAACGGGTTGCAACTGACAGGAGCGGTGCTGAGTGATACAAGGCTGCTGGCTTTGGGCGAATATCTTTTAGAATTCCGCCAGGGAGGCCGCTAAAAATGGAATTCGAAGCAGTCATCGGTCTGGAAATCCACGTTGAACTTAAATGTCCCACTAAAATGTTTTGTGATTGTCCCAACAATACCAATGACGCACCAAACATCAACACTTGTCCGGTCTGCCTGTGGTTCCCTGGCGCGGCTCCCAGATTAAGCCAGGACGCACTTGAAAAAGCCTCACTTGTGTGCCTCGGACTGGGAGCAACACTTCAACCAAGAAGCGCTTTTGATCAGAAGGTCTACTACTATCCGGACCTCCCCAAAGGCTACCAGCTTTCGCAAGCCCACCTTCCTCTTTCTAGAGGTGGTGGTATCGATATCATCAATGAAGATGGGCAACCTGAAAGATTGCGGATTCATCACATTCATATGGAGGAAGACGTCGCTAAACTGGTACATGAAATAGAAGGCCGACTGCCGATCAGTTTAGTCGATTTCAACCGCGCCGGTGTTCCCCTGGTAGAGATTGTCACCGAACCGGATTTCCGTTCACCGTACCAAGCGATGGAATTTCTGAAAGCACTGCGCACTCAGGTGCGATCGGTGGGATCTTCTGACTGTAGCATGGAAAATGGCACTATGCGCGTTGATGCCAACATTTCGATTCGCCCCAAAGGAACAGACCAGATGAACACCAAAGTGGAAGTCAAGAACATGAATTCGGTACGCCATGTGGGCGATGCCATCGCATATGAGATCAGCCGCCAGAGTGCGGCGGTACAGTCTGGTGAAGCGGTAGTGCTGCATACCCGTCTTTGGAACCCTGATAAAAAAGTGACTTCTCCTATGCGTGCCAAATTTTCCGGTCCTTGTGTTCCTGACCCAACAGTCCCTATCATCGAATTATCCCCGGAATGGATAGAAAAAATACGTTCACGCCTTCCGGAGATGCCGACTGCCAGAGCTGAACGTTTTGTGCAACAGCACGGTTTGACGAGCGAAGAAGCGGCGCTCTTAAGCTCCGATTCGGAGGTTTCAGATTATTTCGAGGCGTTGGTCAGAGAGGGCACACTTCCCCGTACAGCTACTCATTGGCTGATCACCCAGTTGATCCCGGCTGTAAAAGAGCGGAAGCAAGAACTGAGCAACTCACCTGTGACTCCTGCTCGCTTTGCTAGGCTTCTTAAAATGCTGGCTATAGAGGAGATTAATACTAACGCTGCACGTGAGGTGCTAATACAGCTATTTAACGGTAACGAGACTCCAGATGAAATTGTCAAAGTACGCGGATTCAAACAGGTTTCTGATCCGAGTGCTCTCGAGTTGCTGATTGATAAGGTTTTAAGTACCCAACAGGCTGCAGTGGCGGATTTTAGCAGCGGTCAAGGCAAGCCTCTGGAATTCCTGATTGGCCAGGTAATGAAAGCATCGGGTGGAAAAGCTAATCCGAAAATTATCCGGGAATTGCTCATCAACAAATTAGGATCTATGCCAAAATAGATAAACCCTTGGGCGAATATTCATTGAAGGAGCATTATGTGATACGAAGGGGATAAAAAGAAGATTTTAATCCATTTTTTCTTCACTGGTAGGTTACTACTGACTTTTCTTTCCAATGTTGCCATCTGGCAAATCTAATGTAACGGCCTCTAGCAACGACTTTCCCGTAAAATTTTTCATTCATACTCTGAGAGACTTTGTTATTCACATTCACTGAAGCTTTACCTTTGATGAAGTTTTCTTTTAAATACGGAAATCTCATAACATAAAGATACTCTGATAATCCGTTTCTTCGGTATTTAGGATCGGTGAATCTGATACCTATACAAACCTCGCCTTTATCAAAAGCGACGTTATATGGTATTGGATCAACCACCTTTTTCACGTGTTCATTTGCAGCTGCCCACGTTTCACTAACCAAAACCTTGTCTATAAAAAGGCAGAACGCTATTGCTCCCTTCTTTAGTCTTGGTCGAAAATTTCTGTGACCGAAAATGTAACCTTGAGCGACCAACTGGTCGAACTCTGCTACATCAGTAATGGGCTTATAGGAGCAATTAACGCGGGGTTTGATATCTGGTAATCCCGGTTGGTTATGGTAGTCAAATTCAACGATAAAATAATCCCCATGGCTCTGCAACGAATTCCAGACAAATAACATACCCTGTTTTAGAAAAGAATACAATCCCTTATCAGATAGTATATGCTTAGCCTTCAACAATATTGAATTATCTGTATGTCCCTTCAAAGCATTCTCCAATTGGCTATAGCAGAAAATGATACCAGCTTATTCCAAGTCAGTTTCGCTACTGGTTCCCCGTTGCCCGAGCGGCATAAACAAAAATGACGGCTCATCGCCTCATTCGTTGTGTAGCATTTATTATAAATGAGAACTGGTTCCAGGTTCAAATTATGCGACGAGGGCAAGCGCCAAATAGCAATTGCATCATACATCACAAATCAGAAACTTGGTACATTTGAAGAAACACGGTCGTTGTAGGATATGTCCTAGGGGTCAAAGCAGGACATATACGTCAGATCCTTGTCCCAGGGGTGTTTGCCGCTAAGACGGAATAGCCTGACAGCAGGGGCAACAGAGTTGAAAACCCCGGTATCCAAACCACCTGGGGTTTCCCGTCCGGGATTATCCAGATATCTTCTTTTTTTTAAACCCTTGAGGGTATTTTCCCTTGATTGCCTCTTATACAGTTACCTTTACGCTATATGGCATCCCCTACCTGACCTGTGCATCTCTGATTTATTCGCGGAAAGCAGCGAGTCCCGCTACCAGTCCGGGTATTCCGGCGACCATGAAGACCAGGCGTATCGTTTCCAATATTTCTTCATCTTTTACGCCAATAGCCCTGGCTCTTGCCGCCAGGTTCTTTACCCCGTCCGGATGACTGCCGGCGGCATCGAGTGCGAGGATTATCAATGTTTTGGTCTTAGCATCCAGGGTGCCGGGTTCCTGTGATAAAGTATTGACTGCAGCAACCACTTCGTAAAATTCCGGGTCTCTTTTTTTAAGTTCGTCCATGAATGTAGGTCCTTGCGCCATATTTCCCCTCCCCGTTTAATGTTATTTCAGCTAAATCGGTCCGACAAAGCAACTCGGAGTGTACAGGTTTAGATCAAACTTTCACTTAATATAAGCGTAACACGGTAACCTCTAATAGCGGATCCCCTGCTACAGAGAGCTTGCCAGAGACTATAATTGTACAAGGATTTAGAGTAAACTGACAGACAACATCGTTACCCTGAAAATGGGCAGGTAACCAAGTAGTGACTACACAATTTGCTATAGAGACTGTCGGCCTGGTCAAGAGGTATCCGACTAATACCGAGAACTGGGATGGCTGGGGCGGCCGTGACCGGGGCACAATCGGTTCCCTCGATGGTCTGCTTCACCTACTGAGGAAGAAGAGGCGTTTCTATATCGAAGCGCTGCGAGGTATCGACCTCCAGGTAAAAAAGGGCGAAGTCTTTGGTCTGTTAGGCCCGAACGGCGCTGGTAAGACCACGCTGATTAAGATCCTCTGCGCACTGGTTATTCATGACGAAGGCGAAGCTTACGTGAATGGCATCGATGTCAAAAAAGAACCGGGCAAAGTAGTCCAGAATCTCCAGGCAGTCCTGCCTGAAAGCCGCGGATTCAACTGGCGGTTAACCGGACGGCAGAACCTGGCTTTTTACGCTCTGCTCTACGGCATGATGGATAAGGCAGCCAAAGACAGGATCAACTACCTGCTTGATTTAACTGGCTTGCGCGACCGGGCCAATGATGGTTATCAACGTTATTCGACGGGTATGCAGCGTAAGCTGTTGCTGTGCCGGGCTTTGCTCCGTGATACTCCCGTGCTTCTCTTTGATGAACCGACCGCTGGTCTTGATCCGACTGCAGCCGTCGAATTCCGTTCTCTCGTGCGTGATAAACTAGCTCACGAGCAAGGTACGACGGTCTTGATGAGTACTCACAATCTCAATGAGGCCCACGAAGTTTGCGACCGCATTGCTATTCTGAACAAGGGTAAGATAATTGCCTGTGACACGCCGGCCAATATCCAGCACCTTATAATCGACGAAAAAGTCTTTAAAATCACCTTTACCGAAGCAGCCTTCACCGGGGGAGGTACCGAGATGCTGGCGGCGCTGGAGCGATTAGCCAGTGTCAGCCAGATTTCGTCGGAGATTGACAGGGATAAGAATTTAACGGGGATTTCTTTCAGGGTAAAAAAAGACGCCGACCTCACCGGTATCCTGGAGATTATTACTAGAAGTGGACTGAGAATAAGCAGTATCAACACTACCGAGCCGAGCCTTGAGGATGTGTTCATGACTATCACCCGGCGGCATACTGACTAATTGGATATTAAGAAGATGCAGATACCTGTCCAGTTGAAACAGATTATGGCTTTCACCCAGCGTGACTTCTCAACTTGGGCTACCTACAAGACGGCTATGATTACCCAACTCATAAATATCCTTTTCGGGGTCTTCTCGTGGGGTGTCGTCGCTTCCTACGTTCAAAAACCGGTCGCTGAAATGTATAATAGCGACTATGTTTCCTTCCTGGTCGTTGGCGTCGCCATCAGTAATCTGGTATTGCCCCTGGTGCAGGGGGTAGAAAGACAACTCAATCCCTGGACTCTTGAGACCGTCCTGATGACAGGTATTAATATCCCTGTCTTCGTTGTCGGCAATATCTCCTGGAACTACATCTTTTCTGTCATTACTTTCATCCCTTACCTGCTTATCGGTATCTATTTTTTCGGTGCCCATCTGAATGTGAATATTCCTTCGACCATAGTGGCATTCGTCATTTCTGCTGCTATCATGATGAGTCTGGCTTTTATCTCCACTGGCTTAAGAATCGTGACCAAGTCCACCGACCCTATTACATGGGCGTTGAACATCCTCCAAAACCTTCTTGCTGGAGTCGCGTTCCCGGTAATTTACCTGGATACTATCTTCTTTAATGGAGCATCTAACATCTCCTGGTTTCTACCTCAAACATGGGTCTATCACCTCTGCCGGCTGGCAATGTTGACTGACGCTACACTCGCTGACCCGAAAGTGTTGCTGGACTTCTTGAAAGGCTCGATATTCGCTATCGTCCTTCTTCCGATCGGGTATTGGGTACTGCGCTGGGGCGTTAACAGGTCCAAGCGCGAGGGTACCCTTGGCTGGTACTGAGGTGTTGTTAAACGTTTATTTGTCGTGATAATTAGCCTGGATATCGAAAGACCGGGCAGATAGTAGAATCTTCAATTGGTTGCCGCTAAACCGGGGCAGTTTAAAATTGAAAATAGATGCACAATATTCACTTTACAAAATAATAAGTATTCTTTGTGTTGCCCAGCGGATTTCGGTTTCGTTCATTTGGATACCTCCGCACACCGAGTCTAGAAGTCACTTTCAGAAGTACAGGCGAGCCGTCGAGTCTGCAGATCAAGCAGCAAGATGTTATTAAGTCAATTCAAACAGAAGACTAATTATGAATATTGGTACTTCTGACCTTCAGTCACCTTTCATTTTGGTACCATCAAATGTGGTTTGATAGTCATTGACCTTCAAAATATAAACGGCACCAAAAGCAAAGTCAGTACCAAGGTTGATATTTTTCTCAAACCAGGTATATATCGCCGGACATTGAGCTCCTATAGGTCGCTGGACGGTCACCTTGATATTGACGGTGTTGCCCTCTCTAGTTATCTCAATATTGTGAAAGGTAGTACAGCCATCGGATAAACCACCTTTGATATAGACACCTATCTGCGGAGGATGAGATTCCATAATATAGACTCTGACTTCGTCAATTGGTGCCAGTTTTATTTCCACATGAATGCGTTGGCTAATCATGTCCCATTGCTGATCCATAATAGCTTTGGTTACCTTCCCAGCCTGAACGGTCACTTCGGAAGTATGGTGAGTAATAACCTCGGCAAGTACCTGGCCGGTCCGGTTCCCATAACCGGCATGTCTACTATCGAATTCGATAGTGTATTTCCAGCCATTAACTACGGATATGGTACTCGTCACTTTAAATGTCTCTGGAATGCCATCAAACCGATAAGTCGCTTCCTGTTTCACAAATTTTTCGGCAACTCTCTGGCTTTCATCTGGAGATCCTATTTTTGACTGGATACAGGATATACCGGGAAAGGTTAGTAGGATCAACAACATAGTAATATTAAACAATCTCATTTTAAACATTTTCAAAACCATCCTGCATTGTTGTCTAATACCTAAAACGAAAATTCATCAGTATAGTTAGGGGTTAATTCAGGAGAGTCAGAACTCGGATGGTGGACGCTAATATTTAAAAAATTAAAAACTAAACGAATAAGTTGAGGTTATTTTCAAAGGATAAAATCATCATAAGGTTTAAGGAAGAATATTGTTAGTAGGTTTAATTTCCTCAATAAATGTAGATAGGTCACGTGTATTGGTGTCTAATGCAACTGGTGGGAAATATGAAATGGCCATTATGAAGGAGGGACTGCTACTGAAACAGGAGTACTTGACACTCCGAGCAGATTGCGTGCCTTCGCGTATAATGAATGAAGGCACGCAGCCAACTCTTGTTTCTCCGTTTCACTCAAGGCACCGAATGTTACATCTACGGCAACCGTAGTAAATTTACTGAACAGGTTTCTACCGCTATCGCTGATAGAGATCTGGTAACTCTTTTTCCCGGGCATACGTTTTGTGGACACGAGGTTCGATCCAGTCATCCGGTTAATTAGAGTGGAAATTGAGTGACGTTGGCGTAGGGTGGCATTTTCAAGGTCTATAACTCTCAGTGGCGCGCCGCGGTCAACAAGGACTTTCAGGATAGAGGATTGTTCTACAGTTACCCCGAAACGCGCGAGTTCCAACTCTCGCAATCTGGAAATTGTGAATCTTGTAGTATTCAGATACGACCAAAGCCTAAAATTGGAGAGCATGTTGGCTTCGTCTTCCCCCCCTTCGGTTGTCTCCGAGGTATCTTTATCATGGTGGCGTGTAAACAGTGTTATATCGGGGACTAATATACTTCGGACCTTTTTGTTTAAAAATTTCAATGTATGGGCTAATGATTGTTTTTGATTGATCGTAAGTACTGAAAATATGGTATCAAGCGAGTTATTTGGAACCTTTTTCAGCAGGTCGTGTCCTCTTTGGGTGCATAAAAGTGTGAATTCCCTTTTCTTTGGTTTCCGTCGTTTTACTACGAGACCCATTTTTGTCATTCTGTTGACTGTTATGGATATTGTGTTCTGTTGACGAAGCGTTGCATCTTTCAATCTTCTAAGAGTCGTTCCGCTGGGAGTCGTTTGAATGAGTTTCAACAACGCAGCCTGCTCTATCGATAGATCGAGTTGTGCCAGCTCGATCTGACGTAACCGGGAAATTGCAAAGCCTGTGGCGTCCAAAAGACCCCACAATTCGTAATTGAATATTGGCTTTTTTTCGCTTTTATTAGCCATAAGACCATTCCTACTGCCATGCAGAGCTTCTAGCAAATTTTATATTACAAAACCACATCTTTCAATAATCGTTCTAGATATCTATTTTGACACATCCTTTACACAATGCTATACTTTGGCCAATTTTTCAAACCTTATCAAAATCACATTATTAGTTTGCTATACAGAGTGCTTACTCTGATATGCGAAGGACTGCTTTTGAGATTTGGAATGTCAAAAAGTAACGTAAAAAAACCGAGGTGGAGGTAACTGAATCATGACAATCGAATACAAAAAAGAAGGTAAGATAGCTATCTTTACCATCAACAATCCGGACGTGCTGAATGCTCTCAGTCCAGCGGAAGTCGCCGAGTGGACGGCCAACCTCATCGATTTCAGGGATGATAAAAGCCTGTGGGTCGCCATTATCACGGGTGCCGGTGAGAAGGCTTTCTGCACCGGGCTTAACCTCAGGAGTGCCGGTGGCGGCGGACCTCCCCCCGGCGGACCCTCACCTGGTGGAGCCGCAGCCCGCTCCGCCGCACCCCCTGCCCCGCAGGAGACTTTGGTCAAAGGCCTTAAGCTGTGGAAACCCCTGATTGCTGCGGTCAACGGTTATGCTTTTGGTGGCGGTTTTGAAATCGCACTGGCCTGCGATATCAGGTTAGCGGCTGAGAGCGCCCGGTTCGGTCTTACTGAAGTGACCCTGGGCCTGATCCCTGGATGGGGCGGCAGTCAGCGGTTGCCGAGGATGATACCCTTCGGTAAAGCCGCTGAAATGCTGCTCATGGGGAAGCGTATCGATGCCCAGGAAGCCTTTAACCTTAACCTGGTCAGTAAAGTGGTACCGCAGAAGGACCTCATGGCTACGGCGAAAGAATGGGCTGCCCAGATATGTAACTGTGCCCCCCTGGCTGTCTGGACAGCCAAAGAAGCCATGATGCGTGGTATCGATATGACCCTGGCTGACGGCTTGAATCTTGAGGGCGAACTTGGCCGGAAAGTGATGGCGTCTAAAGATTTCGCTGAGGGACGCAAGGCCTTTATGGAGAAGAGGACCCCGAATTATATCGGCGAATAGGCCGCTTTAGGCTTAATTATACATTCAGGTATGTAGGAGCGACCCTTGTGGTGGTCCTAACAGGTGGGATTGAATCCACTCGCCAAAGGACATATATAAAGGAGGAGATTGATATGGATTATGGGATCAAAGGGAAACTAGCGATTGTTACAGGAACTAATCGTAGAGGCGCGATGGGCGAGGCAATTGCTACCACGCTAGCCAGAGAAGGGGCTATTATCGCGTGTGTAGATATCGTATTGCCGGGTGCAGAGGAAGTTGCCAGATCCATCAACGAAAC
>JBBITI010000063.1:0-15079 GCA_037440885.1 Dehalococcoidales bacterium
TATTCGTATTAAAAGTATGCAGCATACTATGCTGTAAAATCATGTGTAAGTAGCTTGACACTTATTGTGTGTTGTTGTATTGTTTCTGACACGTGGGTTGAATCTTATTTGCGCCGGGCAGCGTTTCACAGAAAAGCGGATGAATGAGGGAGAACGATGGAAACTAGAATATCGCAGACAAGGGAATTCAGCAGCGCGACGGGCGAATACCGGGAAGCCGTAAAAAGACTCATTGAGACCGAAGTCGGTAATATTATTGACGAAGAGATCCGTAAAGCAGCCCGTGAACTGGTAGAGGAACAGCGTAAAGCTATACGTGAAGCGGTGGAAGAGCACAAATTGGTCATCAGGCAGGTTGTCGAAGAAGAGAAAAAAGCCATCTGGTCGCGGTTAGAAGAACTCAGGCGTTCGATCATCCGACTCGGCATGGGTTGATCAGGTAACGTTATTCATTGGTTGTTAATACTGATAATTATAAAGGTAGAATTAGGATAGGTTAGTGTGGCTTGGTGGCAAATCGTTCTTATCATTGCTGGATCACTTGTTGTCGGGATTTTTTTTGGATATATTGCGAACCTCCTTATCATCCAGATAATAAAGAGGTCAAGGCATGCTAGGCGGACAAGTATACCAACAACCGGGCATTCATCTCCACCCGCGCCAGTAATACCCCAAGCAACACCTTCAATATCAGATTTATTTGCGGAGATAGAATATAACCGTCGTATTGCCAACAAAGAATGGGACGGTGAACTCCATTTGTTTCATTCGAAAGCCTGGGATAATCGGGGAAACGAAATCCATTCACTAGCGGTTGAGATACGGAACGAAATCATAGAAGCTTATTCCGATATAGCCCTGGCCAACAGTATCACGTGGCTCGCTACTGAAATGTCACGACGGAGTCCGGGTCTGGACGAAAGCTACTCTAAATTACGGGCGAGTATTGCTACCAGGTTGAATAAAGTTCGGCAGCAACTCCCCGTAGAAGGGGTACTGTTCGGATCGGGACAAAACAATCAGATCTGAGTTAACCCGACAGTCACAAACATAATTACTTAAGTCCCATAAAACTATTGTCATTTGTACTACTCTGTCATTACCAATGTCTCATTGATGGTTGTTTTTAATGAGTTATAATGAAGAAAAGCCATGAATTGGTAGGTTGAACATGAATCCCAATACGAGTGCCAACCGAGACGTTATTGAACTCTGGGGACGGGAGTTTAATCTAGTCAAAAACGGTCTTTCGGAAGCGCAGGTTGTTTCTTTTGTCAATGGGCTTGTGAAGCAACATGATGTTCTCATTCAACGACAGGAGCATCTTGTCACTCTAACCAAGCTAGCGGAACGGACCGTGTCCGAAGC
The DNA here is from genome assembly GCA_037440885.1 of Dehalococcoidales bacterium. GTDB lineage: Bacteria > Chloroflexota > Dehalococcoidia > Dehalococcoidales > UBA2162 > JBBITI01. The sequence goes on from JBBITI010000063.1 coordinate 1,369, forward strand.
CGACAGACTGGCTGAGGAAATTAAAAAAGAGGCGGAGAATAAGGCCAAAACCGAAGCAGCCCGGATAATTTCCGAAGCGGAAACCAGTGCCAAAACCCAGTCGACACGGATAATCAAGGATGCAGAAGCGGTGGCAGAAGCACAATCAGAACGGTTGATGTCGGAAGCCAGAGAGAAAGCCGACCAGATGATTAAAGAAAAAGAAACCCACGCTTTGAAAGCGGCTGTTGAACAAGCGGAAGCTATTAAGGCAACCGCGGAAAAATTAGCCCACGAAGCGCTGAGCAATGCTGAAACCGAAGCCAGAAAGCTGATTGCTGAGGCGGAAGCGCGCAGTCGCCATATCGTTGAACAAAAAGAAGCCGAAGCTACTGCCTTAGCTGGTGAACAATCCCGGTTGCTCCTCGAAAAAGCGCAAAAAGAAGCGGCAACAATACTTGAACGAGAAAAAAGGAGAGTCCAACCCGAACTGACCCAGTTCATCCGGCGGGTACGCAGTCAATTGTTGTCGGAGTTGGATGAAATAAAAGAGAAGGCCGGGCAACTCGAAGCCCAATTCGGATTGGCCGTAACTGACGATGAACAAAAAGTCCCGGCGGCGGTGGAGAATATTCCGGTTGCCGTTAAACCGGATGCTTTTATGGACCTGGTGAAGCAATCGGATAATTCCGCTGATGAAGGAGAGCCGACCTGGGAAATTGAGATCGTTCCACCGTTGGATATCATGAAAATTATGAGTATCGTCAGCTATCTGGATAGCTTGAACGAGGTTTCCCGGACCGAAATCATACCTCGAAACGAGCGGACATCTGTCATTATTTATACCAGCAACGACCTGGAATTGCTTAGTTTGATTAAAAAATTGCCCGAGGTTACGGGTGCAGAAGAGACAAAAAACAACAATGCCGGTAATGAAAGAATGAGGAAGATTTCTCTGGCATTATCGGCCCGAACAGACCCGGTGGATAGCAAGATTCTACACAACACCGCAAAGTAAGATAACAGTTAACAAAAAAAAGGAGGGTGAACCCTCCTTTTTTTTGTGCAGATAATTTTACGGACAAAGAAGAAGGGTAGCTGGATAGCTACCCTTCTTAGTATCCACCTCTTCAGGAGTTATGAGGCTTCAGCCTTCGGTTTCATTTTCCGGCTGTATCGACCGAGGCCGCCCCTCAGTCTCGGATCGAGGATGTCTCTAATACCATCCCCAAACATATTCATACCGTAAACTACGAGTGAAAGCGCTACACCGGGCCACAAGGCCATCCAGGGAGCCTGGAGCATATACCGGCGGGCGGGACCGCTGAGCATCCCACCCCAGCTTGGTGCCGGTGGCGGGATACCGAAGCCGAGGAAGCTGAGAGTAGCTTCGGCCAAAATAGCGCCGCCCATACCCATACTGAAGGAGACGATTACCACAGCCATGATATTGGGCAGGATATGTTTATACATTATGCGTATATTGGTACAACCAACGGCACGCGAGGCGTCGAGGTACATGTTACCCATTACCCCAAGGACAGCGCTTCTCATAACACGGACGCTGCCCCCAAGAGCACCCAGGATACCGAGAAGCAGGATCAACTGGGTCAAACCGGGGCCGGTGATGGCGATAACAGTTAACATGATGACCAGGCCGGGGAAGCACATGACGGTATCGACAAATCTCTGGATGATAAGATCGGTTCTGCCACCGAAAAAGCCACTGACTACACCGAGGATCAAGGAACCGAGAACGCTGATTGCCGGTACGCTCAGACCTACGATCATTGAAATCCGTGCTCCGTAGATAATACGGCTGAGGAGGTCACGGCCCAGGTTATCGGTACCTAGCCAATAAGTAGTACTGGGTGCCTGCAATCGGGCTGACAGAGTCATTTCGTTGTAACCATAAGGAGCAATAAAGTTGGCGAATATCCCCACCAGAAATAGTACCAGAACGATTACGCCTCCGAAGGTTCCCAGGGGCTTTTCTTTGACCAGCCTGGCGACTACCTCCAAGAGAAACGGGAGGCGCTTTTTCTCTTTGACCGCTATCTCAACACTTGCTGCTCTTTGTGCCATTTAATTTCCTCTCACTCTATTTATACTGGACCCTGGGGTCTAGCCAGGCATAGGTAAGATCGATCACCAGGTTACAGAACAAAATAAAAGTAGCGATTACCAGGTTGACGCCGGAGATAATAGGATAGTCACGACGGTTGATGGCATCGATGAGGTATCTGCCGATGCCCGGTAGGGCAAATATCTGCTCCTGAACAACAGCGCCACCGATCAAAATGGGAAGCTGCGAGCCGACAATCGTGACCACCGGGATAAGGGCGTTCTTCAAAGCGTGTCGAAAGATGACTGTCCGTTCGCTCAACCCTTTCGACCAGGCAGTTCGAATGTAGTCCTGCCGCAGTACTTCGAGCATCATAGTGCGGATCATTCTCATAGTACCGCCGGAGAATGTCAGTCCGAGGATGACTGCCGGGATAATAAACTGGATAAAATTCCCCATCGGGTCCTTGGTGAAGGGAATATATTCCATCGCCGGCGACCATCCCCACCATATCGATGGATAAACGATCACCATCGTACACAGCCAAAAACCGGGTAACGATATGGCAAGAATAGCAAATGTCCTGCCGGCATAGTCTCCCAGTGTATCCTGACGGATAGCCGAGTAAATACCGATCGGCATGGCAATGATGAGACCGGAGGCGATCGCCAGGAAACCCAATTCCAGCGATATTGGAATCTTCGCTATCATTTCCTGGGATATACTCCGTCCGCTCCAGAGGGATCTCCCCAGATTCCCATGGATGACTCCGCTGAACTTGCCATCCTTTTGCGGAAAGACGCCTAACCAGCGGAAATACTGGAGATAAATAGGTTGATCAAGTCCAAGCGATTCCTTGATATAGTCAGCACTGATCTGCTGGCCCAGTGATGCTTCCTGTGACATTTCGGCGACCATGAGGTCGATTACGCTGCCTGGGATAAAGCGTACTGTCATGAAGACGAGAATGGTTACCATAAAAAGAGTTGGGATGATTAGTAACAACCTTCTTATCACGTATGAACGCATAGAAACCCACCTTTCTTTAAATCCCTCGTTAGTTTACTTGAGTAGTGCCACGTTGTCAATACCGGTAAAAGTCTTATATCTCGTGGTCGAACTACATAAAATTTTGTATTTACAAACTATATCAACTCCTCTAAATGTTTATCTTCACTTATGATATATCGGGGGTTTATCGTCCCTCCGATGCTTCATATTAATATAGTGATGAAACCAATGAAAAGTTCACCGTTTAAAAATTATGAAAATATGACTCTAGAAATCGACGAATCTCCCGTCTTTGTAAAGTAAGGTGTTATCGATGCGGATCTCGCCACCATGCCGCAGATCACAGATCATGTCCCAGTGGATGGCAGACTGGTTTTTACTCCCCGTCTCTGGATATCCGGCTCCCAGCGCCATGTGGAAACTGCCACCGATTTTTTCGTCAAAGAGTATTTCCCGGGTGAAGCGACTGATGCCCTCACTGGTTCCGAATGCAAATTCGCCGACATATCGTGAACCGGAATCGGTGTCCAGCGTCTGGTTGAGAAAATCCTCGTTCTTGGTCGCGGTCGCTTTCACAACCCGACCTTTCTCGAACCAGAGTCTCACTCCGTCAACCTCCCGCCCATTATAAATCGCCGGATAAGAGAAAAGGACAGTGCCTTCAACGCTATCTTCTACCGGCCCGGTAAAGATTTCACCGTCGGGCATGTTCATCCGGCCATCGCAATTGATAAAGGCCCTTCCCTCCACACTCAATCTCAAGTCAGTCTCATTACCCAGCACCCGGATAACCTTCTTGCCTTTTCACCAGTCGACTATTTTCTTTTGCTTTTGGGAAAAGTTCCGCCAGTAAGTCACCGGATCATTAACATCGGGAAGGCAGGCATTATAAACGAAATCCTCATATTCAAGCAAGCCCATGTCAGCTTCCTGGGCGAGAGCGCGCGTGGGAAAAGGAGCAACCACCCAGCGTAATTCGCCTGCTGCCGACCGGCGCATAAATGTTTGCATGAGACCGGTCCTCGACTGCTGCATCATGACCGTCTTTGCCGGGTCAACACTGGCTAACGAACGGGTATTCGACTCGCCGAGGATCGCAATTCGTACGTCATAGGTCTCGTAAATCAGTTCTGTCGGTTTGGGGACGAATTTGATTTGTTCATCGGAGGCATACCGGTAAAATATTTCGTCCATCTCGGGAAATGAAGCCAGAACATAAGGATGTCCCCCGGCTATGAGGACTCTTTGATACAGGGCTTTTATCAACTGTTCGGCAGCGGCATTACCGTTGATCACGACTCTATCGCCTTTTCTGACAGCTACAGAATATTCCACAAGAAGCTGGGAAAGTTTATCAATTCTGTTATCAACCATAATGCAACCCCTCCAGAGTCCCGGATTAAACAGAATATACTATTAAGGCTTCCAGGTCAAAAGTAAGGATTAACGGCATTTTAAAAATATTGTTTAAAATCCAGAATATTTTTTGAATTTGCCTCTTGACAATCGGAAAACCGGTAGTAAAATCAAAATTATTAAGATCACGAGCTATCAGGGTGTTGTATCTGATCAGCCCTCATTCTTTTTAAGGAAAACCGGAATGCAGGGGAAATTGCTTAAGGGAATTGGACTGGCTCTGATCGCCTTGCCGGAACCCTTAACTACAGCGATTGGCGCCGGGCTTATTACCGTGTCCTTTGTCGTTACCAGACTGAGGGAAAATAAAAAGCGGAAGTACGTTCGTCGTATCCTGGGAGAATATTTAAATACCTATCGCCCCTTCGGATACGGGATGAATTACGTCCCCGTGACCTCGGCCGAGCTTCCTTATCGCACTTCGAAGCCTCTGTATCGTCTCCAAACGGGCAATGGTACGAACCATAACCCGGTTTCATCCGTTCGTCAGACTGTCGTCAAACCGGTGAGGTTCGCTCCCCGGGCAGAATTGGGGGAAATCGAATCGCCGTCAATATTCCACCAACTGGATCAAAGAGCGGTCGCCAAACGTTATACCGATACCGGGGGTCAGCGCGCCAGCTTTGTCGGATACTGGGGCCGCCAGGCGATAATCAAGTTCGATACTCCGGTACAACATCACTTGCGGTTGTCGCCAGCATCATTATCTTGATCAATCCCCGGCCGCGTCTTTCAAATATCCCGCGAAAATCCGATCGGTTTTGAATCAGGCGCGGTTTGAGTGTCTGTCAAAAGATATGATATGATAAATTTCGATGAGAAGAGTCGATTTCTACGCATGGAATCAGTTCTAAGGAGGCTTTGTTGAGAGAAGTAGTTGTCGTTAGTGGTGCCCGGACGGCAGTTGGAAATTTCGGCGGAACGATCAAGGACATTCCGGTAGTACAACTCGGTGCCCTGGTTATCAGGGAAGCCCTGAAAAAAGCCGGCCTGCGCCCCCAGGTCAGCGGTGAACTGGCAGCAGTCGGCCCGGACGCTTTGAAGGATGCCGGAGTTACCGAATTGGAGAAGAAAAACGGGAAATGGGAGGAATCCCTGAAACCGGTCAACGTCGATGAAGTGATCATGGGTAATGTCCTCCAGGGTGGCCAGGGGCAAAATAGCGCCCGGCAGGCGACCATCTACGGTGGAATGCCCAAAGAAACCAACGCTTTTACGGTAAACAAAGTCTGTGCTTCCGGGCTTAAATCGATCGCTCTCGGAGCACAGTCGATTGCCATGGGTGAAGCTGAAGTGGTGATCGCCGGTGGTATGGAAAGTATGAGCAGCGCTCCATATATCCTGCCGAAAGCCCGCTGGGGTTACCGGATGGACATCAGTACCAAAGGCGATCTGTATGACCTGATGGTCTACGACGGCCTCTGGGAAATATTCTACGGATACCACATGGGCAACACTGCCGAGAACATCGCTAAAAAATATAGCATCACCCGCCAGGAACAGGATGAAGTCGGAGCGATGAGTCATCAACGTGCCCGGGCAGCTATTCAAGCCGGGCTGTTCAAAGAAGAGATCGTCCCGGTCGTTATCCCGCAGCGGGGCGGCGATCCGATTGTTTTCGATACTGATGAAAGGCCTATGGATACCAGTGTGGAAAAGATGGCCAAGTTGCGACCGGCATTCAGTGCTGACGGCACGGTTACCGCCGGAAATGCTTCTGGTATCAACGATGCCGCGGCTGCGGTGGTGCTGATGAGCCGTGAAATGGCCAACAAACTGGGACTCAAGCCTTTCGTAAGCATCGTTTCGGCTGCTTCCGGCGGTGTCGATCCGGCATACATGGGACTTGGCCCGGTGCCGGCAGTACGGAAAGCCTTGAAAAAAGCGAATCTCACTGTCAAAGATATCGATACTATCGAATTGAATGAAGCCTTCGCCTCCCAGACGATCGCCTGCAACCGCGAACTCGGTTTTACCTGGGACAAGACCAACACACTCGGCGGCGGTATCTCGATCGGTCACCCTATCGGTTGTACCGGCGCCCGGCTGATGGTCACTGCCATGTACGATATGAAGCGGCGTAACCTGCGGCGTGGTTTACTGACCATGTGCATCGGCGGCGGTCAGGGTATGGCCATGGTCATTGAAAGGAAATAATAACCGGTACTGGAACAAAACAGAGAGAGGCTCTGTTCCTCTCTCTGTTTTGTTAATAGGCACCCACTGGCCTGGCATTGTGCAGTTCCGGTTCTTTGCTCTCACTTTGATCGGTTGCTACATGCACCCAACCGCCCTTCTCGCTGGGTTTAAACACTATATCCTTCATGCAAAAAATACATTTCTTGATTCCTTCTGTTTTTTTGGGCATCGGCATTTTCGTCCTCCTGAAAATCATTGGCTCACCGGAAATCAACAATCTCGCAGGCGCTCGATATTGCGAGCGCTTTTTAGCTGAATTGTCCCGGTGCTAAAATGATATAACCAGATTGGCAAACCGTCAATCTGGTTTCGTGTTCTGTAAGGTTATGACAGGTTTTTTACCAGGGGATTTTATATCCAATTCGCGGGACTAACGATGTATCTGTTTGGGCACCTTGAGTCTTGCCAGGTTCATGAAGAAAATATAGAATACCCCTGATCAATTATCAAGGATCGAATTATGTTTGAGAAAAAATATGCCAGGCATATTATGCCTGCCCCGATTATGAAAGTGCCTCCCGAAGACGGCGCAAACACCAACGGGTATAAATATCTATCTGTCTTCGCTCATAAAGGCGAGTTGCATGCCAACCATACCCTCGGCTTTCACTACATGACCGAGCCTTACGAGGATGTTTATCCGCATACTCATCAAGGCAGTGAAATACTTTGTTTTGTCGGCGGCAATCCCGAGAATATCAGCGATTTCGATGCAGAGATCGAGATCATACTTGGGGAGGAAAACGAGGCATATACCATCACTACCCCGTCAGTTGTCTCCATCCCCGGAGGACTGGTACACGGACCTTTAAGGTTCAAGCGGGTGACCAGGCCGGTCTTTTTCATAGAAGTGACCCTTGTCCCCGAAGGAAGGTATGACATCACTCCCGAAGGGCAGTACGATACACCCTGATAGTATTCGCGAACGACAGACCGGGAGCGCTCCGGTTTTGAGTGTCCGGGTTACGTGATCGTATCAACACACTACACAACAGAAAAGAGGAGACACACACTATCATCTCGCCTTTTTATAAATTATGGTCTGTCCATATCGAGGCTACTTGAGTTGCTTGCTGGAGAAACCGAGTAAACGACGGGCCACGATGAGGGTGTTGATCTGGCCGGTGCCTTCAAAAATATCGTTTATCTTGCCGTCGCGCATCCATTTTTCCAGCATGTTCTTCCGTGAATAACCGAGCGGTCCCATGATCTCGACGCATTTCTGGGTGACGTAGGTGACCACCCTGCCCGCTTTGGCTTTGCTCATCGAAGCTTCCATGTTATTGGGCTGCTTTTGGCTGGCGAGCCAGGCAGCGCGCAAGGCCAGCATCCGGGCGGCTTTGATGCCGGCTTCCATCTCCATCACGTCACGTTCAAGGGAGGTGAGTTTATTTCGCGGCGTGCCGTAGCGAATCTTGATGCCTTCCTTCTCAAGGACTTCTTTCAGGAAATCAAGTGATGCCCGGGCGATACCGACTGCCTGCATGGCCACGCCGGGTCGGCTGCTGTCGAAGGTTGCCATTGCCCGGCGAAAACCGGCTGAACTGGCGGCATCGATCTTCTGCACTTCAGCACTGCCCAAAATATTCTCTTTGGAAATACGGCAATCTTCAAAGACGATGGTACAGGTATCGCTGGCATGAAGTCCCATCTTGTTTTCCACTTTTTCAAGTTTCATGCCCGGAGTCCCGGCTTCGACGACAAAAGGTTTCATACCGGCGCGACCGGCAGACTTATCGACGGTCGCCCAGACGACGATCAGACCGCCGGATTCCATGGCTCTTTTGCCGTTGGTAACGAAAATCTTCTCTCCGTTCAGTACCCAGTGATCGCCGTCCCGAACGGCGGTGGTGCTGATGGCGGAAGTGTCGGAACCGGCGCCGGGTTCGGTCATAGCCATGGCGCCCCAGCGCGGCGGGCCGTCTTCGTAACGTTTCAAGAAGTGTTTGATTTGCTCCGGGGTACCTGAAGCCATGATCGCCGCCCCACCCAATCCCGACCCCGGACTGCACATACCGAGGCCGACATCACCCCAGCTACCTTCCTCGGAAACCAGGAGCCCGACCGGTCCAGCCAGACCCATAACGGTGCTGCCCGCAGCTTTCCGGCGTTCCCAACGCCATTTATTCAATTCAACCGGGTCTTCATGTTCGTGTTCGTCATAATATTGGGATATTGGACGGATTCTTTCCACCGCTTCTTTATGAGCCGAATTAATCGCAGCAATATCTGCTTCGGTAAGACTAAAGTCAATCATATTTATCTCCCTTGAACGTCATTCCCGCAAAAGTGGGAATCCGTTCGTGTTCCGGGTGTAGCTTATACCATCGCCATGCCATCGAACATAGCAAAACCGCGGGCGTTACGCAGCCAGAGCTCGACCGGGTGTTCCCGGACATAGCCGTGACCACCCAGGATCTGGACGGCGCGGTCGGTGACCATGAGCGACATATCGTCGGCATAGGTCTTGACCAGCGAAACTTCCTTCAGGGCATCTTCTTTCCGGTCCAGTTTCCAGGCAGCTTCCCAGTTCATAAAACGGGTAGCGTCGATCTCGATTGCCATTTCGGCCAGCATGAAAGCAATAGCTTGCCGGGAAGCGATCGGCTCGCCGAAGGCGATACGGGTTTTGGCATAATCGCGGGCATATTCGAAAGCCGCCTTAGCCACACCGACCGCCATCGCGGTGAGAGCGACCCGCGACCGATTCAGCAAACGGGTGAAATCACAACCAGCCTCACCGCCCAAACGGTTGGCGGCCGGAATAACGCAGTTGTCGAAAGTAATTTCATAGGTGGGCAGGGCTTTAATGCCCATGTTCTTTTCCCGTTCGTTCAGGGCAAAACCGGCGGTCCCTTTGTCCACCAGGAAAGCCTGGGGCTTTCCGTTTTCACTGGCATAAACCAGGAACGGATCGGCCTCGTTTGCCAGGGGAACGAAGCATTTTTTCCCATTGATCACGTAGTCACCGTTGCGCCGTGCTGCCGTCGTCTTCAATTCAAATGGATCGCAATTCAAGACCGGTTCGAGCAGGGCCGCGGTACCGGTAGCGTATTTCGATTGGCAAAAGCTGGCGAGATAGCGGGTTTGCTGCTCCAGGGTGCCCGTTTCGACAAGGGGAATCACTGTCAGGTTAGGGGCAAGTATTTTCATGGTCATCGCAAGATCGCCCCAGGCTAACTCCTCGGCGATCAGAGCGCCGGTGACCGCTGAACCTTCCTCACCAAGCCCGCCGTGTTCCGTCGGGATACAACTGGAGATGAATCCCATATCCCACGCAGTATTGACGATATTGTCCGGGATCTGGCCGCTTTCGTCAGCCTGGCGGTAAAATTTACGGATCTCGTCGGTGGCAAATTGTTTTACCAGATTGACCATCATCTGCTGGTCTTCACTGGGACTGAAAGAGATCATGCGAAGTCTCCTGTCAGGAATATTAATTTAATGTAACAATGTAATTTATCACCACCAAGAACTGACGGTCAAGAATTAGTCTGATGTGACGGTCGGAGAAGAACGGTTAAAATGTTCTTAGGATTCCTGTAATGTAATAAAAGTCCTGTGTTGCACCGGGGTTGACATGGTTGATAATATTATATTAAGCACCGAATTGTTCACGGGAGATGCGGTTGGTTAACGAAGCCGGGAAATCAAAACTGATCCGTGAAGAATTGATACGGACCGCACGGGAATGGGCTTCCCGGAAACCAAGCGCAATGGCGCAGGCTCGGGATTTGCGTCGGGAAGCTGTCCGGTTGAACCATTTCTATTATTTTCACAATATCCCGGCTTACCGCAAACTGGCGGCAGACGAGAAAATCGGCGATATAGCCGATATGGAAACGATCAAACGAAAGCTTACTTTTTCCGACGGTATTTATAAAAGCTACCAGCAATACTGGTTGGATAAAAATGACTATGTATCGATGAACCACTGGTTATCCGGGATTTTTCACCGGAAAATTGATGTTGATACAACCGGCATTTCCTCGATCGATGATTGGGCAAACTGCCTGGAGACGGCTGGAATCAAGCTGGTCTTTAGTTCAGGTACCTCTCTGGCTTTTTCTTTTGTCCCCCGTGAATCGAGCGAGTGGATCACAGCGAAAAATGCCAGCATCACTTGCCTGGCGCCGCTCCTGGCGTCACGGGTCACCTCGCCTGCAGTCCGCATAGCGTTGAAAATGGTCTCTCCGGAATCGTTGATCAAATCGGTCGCCGGCATCAGCTTGAAAGATTTTGATGCGGTGTTTCTGGGATTCCGCTGGGGGCGGATGGGGAACCAGGCGCTGTTGCAGGAACTGGCTCCGTTGTTTCCCGCCTGCACCTATCTGTATGATCTGGATGCTACCGCTTCCGCACTACGGGAGTTGGTCCGCGGTACCGGCAAGCCCGAGAATCAGGAGAAAGTAGCACGGCTTCAAGAGGAGGTTGCCGGGTCGAAGAAAGAACGCAATTACCTCCGGGTTGTTGATAGACTCCGGCATTCTGCCAGCAACAACCGGAAGGTATTTATCTTCGGCGCTCCCTACCAGTTTAAAGAACTCTGTGAGACGATCACCACCGGGGGGAAACCAGTTTCCCTGAAGAAAGGCAGCCTGGCCCTTTTCGGTGGCGGTTGGAAATCTTTCAGCGGCGCATCAGTGGAACGAGAGCAGTTGATAACCGGTATCACCTCGTCCCTGAACCTTCCTCCGGAAATGGTGCTTGAGGGCTATTCTATGACCGAGATCAGTGTCCTGATGCTGCGTTGCCACTACGGTCGTTTTCATATACCACCGTTGATCGAACCGGTCGTCTATAATGAGGAACTGGAACCGCAGGTTGGCAGAGACTTGCGGGGCAGGTTTGGTTTCCTGGATACCCTGGCGGTATCCCATCCCGGGTTTGTCATCAGCGGCGACTACGTGCATCTCGTTGATTCGGAGTGCCGGTGCGGGTTAATCGGGCCGGCAATCATGGAAATCAGCCGCGCCACCGGTCAAGAAACCAAAGGTTGCGGCGGCATTATGGGTTCGTTGCGGGCATAAAATATGAAGATCAGTGACGTCTGCCTTGAATATGGTTTGCTCAATCTCCGGGAAGGGGTTGTCCGGATACCTTTCCTCGTAAAAGGCGCGCTGGTGGTTCCGCCGGAGATCAGTCTGCAGAAGGTCCGGGAAGCTTTTCAAAATGTGGATGCGGGAACCGGTTACGTCAAAGTGCCGGGCGCGCAGATCGTGCGGGAACCGCTGATCGACCGGCAGACCATGAGATATTCCGGAGATTATTTGTACCAGGTCATGCCCGGGATATCTGCTCCGGCATTGCTCGAAACGGATATCGATAAGCTGGCCAACGGTCTCTATAATCTGAAAGTCGTTGATATTCTCCAGTACCTGGCAACGATTATCTCACCGCTGGTTGAAGAAACAGAACCGGTCTCTCGCATCTGGGAGATATACCGGCTGACTTCGGAGTTTCCCGATACTTTCCTGGATGGCTGGCAGCACTCGCTTTTTCATCTGTCCGCTCCGCAAGCCGCCCGGCAGATGATCGATCGCGAATTATCTTTGGGGGGCATTACGGGCGGGGCGTTTTTGGACGGATGGGTGGATATCTCCGCCCAGGTCTTGCCGGGAGAGACTGCCCTGCTGTCTCCCCGGACAGTGGCAAATTACACTTCCCACCGACCGGTGATACGGGCGATGCCCACCCGCCAGTTACATATCACAGCCGGCAATGCTCCGGAAGTTCCGCTGGCTTCGCTCCTGCGGGCACTACTGACCAAATCAGCCGCGGTAATCAAATTACCTTTCGGGGCAATCATCCCGGGCGCTCTTTTTTCTCTGGCGGCTGCCGCTGCCGCACCCGGCCATCCGCTGACACAGAACCTGTCGCTCGTTTACTGGCAGGGCGGCGACCGTACTATCGAAGACGGCCTTTTTCACCGGGATTCCTTCGACCGGATTGTTGTCTGGGGTTCTCCCGAGGCAGTGGTTTCGGTACAGTCCCGGGCGCTTTTCACCCGTACCGTGGTCTTCAACCCGCGTTACGGGGTCAGCCTGATCGGACGTCCTGCTTCTGACGACGATTTGGCAGAAGTGGTGCTAAAAGCCGCGGTAGACACCCTCATTTATGATCAAAAAGCCTGTACGGCTTCCTTGGTGCACTATGTCGAGGGAGATTTAACCCGGGTGCGGGACTACGCGGTTAGAATGCAACAGGCTCTCGCTCTCTGGGATGAGCATCACCCCCATTTCATAACCCCGTTGAAACTGGGCCAGATCAGAAGCCTGAAACGAGGCAAGTACCTGAATGCCGAATGGTACCTGAATGAGAAGGAAGGCCGGTTTACCTCGGGGGTTGTCGTGGTCGATGGTGAATTTGATCTTCTCGATCATCCGATGTCGAGACTGGTGGTGGTGCGCCCGGTTGCCCGCCTGGAAGATGCCCTGGAGTATCTGAATCTCAATGTCGCTGCCGTGGGTATCTACCCAGAAGAACAGCGGTTATTGTTGCGCGACCGGATCGCGGCAAGGGGCGTGTCCGGCATATTACCGCTGGGCGAGTGTGAGCGCATGTATCCCGGTATGCCCCATGACGGCATGCCGGTATTAAGCGAACTGGTCGAATGGAAAAATGCCTAGCTTGTGTTTCGAGGGACGTTACAGATTACCTTGTCTGTATTTTGCAGGGGATCAGGAACCCGGATACTGTTTATGTATTCCTGATTCCCTGCAAAGATTCATTTATGTTACAAATACGTCTTGAGGTTTATCGCCACTTGTCGACGCTGAATGTGGCTCCCCGCCCCCCGGCAAGCTGGACGCTGGCTTCTTCCTCTCCGCCGTTGACCAGGATCACGTTTTCAAAGGGGTCGTCTCCCTGTGCCGGCACCAGATAATCGTCCGGCAGTTCTTTCCACGGTTTGCCGGATGTCTTTTCAATGCCCATCCAGCCATTGCGGAAAAAATCCGGCCAGGAGCGATTGCGGTACTTCTTCACCGGTTCGAAACTCCGCTTCCAGAGCCATTCGTAAACATCGTCCTTGGTTTTAAA
>JBBITI010000064.1:0-4083 GCA_037440885.1 Dehalococcoidales bacterium
CTGGATAAAGCTATCAGTATTATCGCCACGACACCCAGCACGTTCGATGCCAGTGCGGCTGCGATCGAACCTGCTATTGCCCAACCCCAGTGCCGCCGTTGTATGGCAAATATACCGCCGATCACGCACAGAATACCGAGAGCCAGCCCCGGTATGCCCAGTATCGGTATGATCAGGCTGATAAACGGGAAGGTAAAAGACCCGATAATCAGTCCGCCGATACTCAGGATGATCAACAGCAGCAATAATCCCACCCCGGTGATAATGTTAAAAATTCCGGCGATTACCGGTTTTGCCGTTGGTACGCTTTGAAGTTTGTTCTGACTTTCCATACCCACCTCCTCAATATAATACACTATAAATATCTGGTCGCCTATTACTCATGGTCTCGTTGATGCGGCTCGAATCAGTAACGGATTACAGGGCGCTTTCCGTTTCTTGTCGTTCGCTCAAGTTGTTTTGCTTGTGTGCTGATCCCTGTTCGCATACCGCTGGTTTGACATCGCTACATCTATGGCATAACATTGTTTCGCTTCATTAATGCATGGTCGTGGTTATCAATATCTCTATATTTACAAAGTGTGTATTTATTTAGTAGGAGGGGTTAAACTATGGCCGAAAAATACAAGTGTCTCAACCCACGCGGCATTCAGGAACCGGTAGAATTGGTGCCGCTAGCGCCGCGGCTTGCTTCCCTGGAAGGGAAAACAGTCCACCTGAGCATCTGCGGAGAACCGGATATCACCATCCCCCTTGAAAAAAGGTTGAAAGGAGATTATCCCCAAGTCAATTGGACCGTCAAGAAAACCTATAATATCAACCCTATCCGCCTTTCCGAAGAGGAGCGTAAAACTACTGACGCTGTCATCCTCGGTGTCTGCTGGTGACATGGTGCTGTCAATAGGCAGTTGCCTTATTTGGCTGAACTTGAAGAAGCAGGAATTCCTACCGTTTTAGTCGATCTCTCGGAAGAAAGCGAAAAGGTCCGGCACGATGCCCGGATCTATGGTGTGCCTCATCTGCGCTACGTAGAAGCGCACCGCACCATGCCTGGCCCGGAAGATGTCGACCGTATCTTGTCCAAAGTAATCGATGCCTTGACACGACCACTCACTGCTGAGGAAAAACAGCGCGGTTCCTGGGCGCCGAAGGAACCACGTATCCTCTTTGAAGGTACCCTCGAAGAAGCCCAGGAATTTTACCAGCAAACTGAGAATATCCCGGGTATTTTGAATGCACCGTTTTCCATGTATACCGACGGCTTGCCGGTCATTATCCCCACCGAAGAAAAAGTAGCCGCTATGTTGCGGGGCACCAGCCATAAACCGGATGAAATTATCAGATTGCAGCGGGACGTACAGGTCGCCGGTATGGGAGTCGGCGAAGCACTCGGTCGCGGTTATACCCGGAAAAAGGGTGAAGATGTTGTCTTTATGCCGATGAGTCGGATCGCCACGGTGGAACAGGTGGCCGTTAATGCGGTAATGGCCGGCTGTAAACCGGAATATTTTCCGGTTGTCCTGGCCATCGCTGAATCCGGTGGCGGTACCGGGGACGGGCGCGGTGGTGGTTCCAGTTTCGTCGTCAGCGGTCCTGTTTACAAAGAAATCGGAATGAATGTCAGTTACGGCCGGTACTGTTCCATGAATCCCCCTAACAAGACCCTGTCGCGCGTCGGCGGGCTTCTCTGGCGTAATATTGGCGGTTATAAGGAAACCGTATCCACAATTATGACCTACGGCGGACCATCTATGAACGGCGGCTTCATCTGTGCCGAATACGCTGAAGGCTTGCCGCCCGGGTGGAAAGGCCTGAATGAAGAACTCGGTTTCCGCAAGGACGAAAGCATTATCATGCAAACCAGTTCCGGTGGTGGAGGGGGGCAGTTCTGGATGCCCGGCGTCTACCGCTCCCTGCAGAAAAGCGGTCATGGTGCCATCGCCCGTTGGCTCGATGTCAAGGGTAAACCGGGCCCGCATAATTTCCTCGATTATCTCTGTGATGGCATGTGGGCTACCCGTGAAGGTGGTGTAACCCTGGCGATGATCCCCTCGATTGCCATGGATCTTTACAATCTGGGGTTCAAGTCAAAAGATGATGTGTATGAGTATATCTATAAAAAGAGCTTCGAACCGGTGAAGAAATACCGTATGCGTGGTGGTCCGGACTTCTTTACTAACGGCTGGCGCTCGGTCGAGAAAACATCCGGTAAACCGTGGCTGGAACTCGACCCGGATTATATGGTTCCGGTCTGTCCCGAACCGCGTTCCAACTGCATCATCCTCGTTCACGGCGAGGAAACTGTCCTCGACCGTTTCCAGGGTGTGCGAGGCCCCGGTTACAGCATCGATGCCTGGCGTTAATTGATCGGCTGGCCGGGGGGGCAGGCGCGAACATCATTTGTCCCCCCGGCAGCTTTATTTTTTTACCTGTTAGTCTTGTTCTCAATATTGATCCTGTATCGTCTCCTGCTCTCTTCGGTCTTTAATTGTTTAGTTTTTTGATAACCTCATTCCTGCAATAATTAATCCCGAACGCTTACAACAGATTGACAATATTGGGACAATAATATACAATAACGGACAATATTCTCCAGTTCCTGGTAAAGTAAAAGGAGGCAGATATTGGCTGGTACTGAAATTCTGGTCGTTGATGATGAATTAGCGATTTGTGACCTTCTTGCCGAGATTCTTAATCAGAATGGTTATAAATGTCAGTCAACCGGTTCTGGAAAGGAAGCTCTTGATTACCTTGCCCGTCATCCCTTCGATCTAGTTTTATTGGATATTAAAATGCCGGGCATGTCCGGACTGGAAGTGCTGGATGTTATAGGTCAATCATATCCCGGCATTCCGGTAATCATGATCACGGCTGTCAATGACGCCAGTACCGCTGTCACCGCGATGAAAAATGGGGCATCAGATTACATCTTGAAACCTTTTGCGGTTAATGATGTCATTAACCGGGTTACCGAAGCAATCCGGTTGAACCTTTCATCGCTGCTGGCACAAATACCGGTAGCTGACCGATTAGCTCTGGAGAAGAGCCGTATGGAAGCCATTGCCCTGGGAGTCGACGCCCAGCTTGGACAGTTTGATTTTCACGATCGTATTGTTACCGAGCGTACCGTTGAGGTTGCCCGCCAGCTCAACATCCCCCGGGAAGATATCGACCGCTGGCTCGCTGTCCGTCAATCCTGGCTGGCCGCTCGGGCCAGGCGGATCAGCCTGGTCATGCAAGCCTGATATCGAGTTATAATATTCTTAATCAGTGCAAAGGGGCTGATTTGGCTGAATTATTGACGTTGGAAGAGGTTGCCGAATACCTCCGGGTAACAAAAAAAACGGTCTACCGCCTGCTCGAGAAGCGAAGCATCCCCTCGCTTCGTGTCGGGCATCAATGGCGG
Source organism: Dehalococcoidales bacterium (assembly GCA_037440885.1). Taxonomy (GTDB): domain Bacteria; phylum Chloroflexota; class Dehalococcoidia; order Dehalococcoidales; family UBA2162; genus JBBITI01. Next base: position 3,407 of record JBBITI010000064.1, read on the forward strand.
TTTGATAAAACTGCTATTGATAATTGGTTGCGTACCAATTCCTCTAGTGTTGTCGTCAATTTGCTTGTAATAGATGACGATCCCGTCATTTGTGACTTGTTTCGTGATATTCTGGAAGAAGACGGTCATATTGTGAAAACAAGCACGGATCCCCGCAGCGGTTTGCGCCTGGCTCTCAACGGACCAGTTGATATTGTATTTTTGGATTTAATGATGCCAGATATAGACGGCTCCGAAATATTCCGTGAGATCCGGGCGGTCAAGCCGGAAATACCGGTGATTATCGTGACGGCTTATCCCGATAGCGCGCTCATGCGTAATGTTATGGAATATGGTCCTTTCAGTGTCATCAAGAAACCCGTGGCCGGTTCCGATATTCTGACCGTGGTTAAGTCCTATCTCCAGTTCGGAAAGTCAACTCGTTAGAATGAAAGGTCTAACTGAGGAACGCCGGAGGATAGTTTGAAAAAACGGGTTGGTCTCGTCGTTGGGTCCTCACCGCGGCAAAAGAGCACATATGACCAGGCAGTCCGTTCCCTGGGCTTGTCACTTGATCGTCTCCATGATTTGTATGATATCGCCCGCTTGATTGTGGTCACTGTGGTCGAGACTTTGAGACTTAACGGAGGTTGTCTGGCGGTGATGGATAGTGACGGTTCTCCGGAGATCGTTGCTAC
>JBBITI010000064.1:4093-14765 GCA_037440885.1 Dehalococcoidales bacterium
ATCCCTGGTTTCTGATGACGCCCGGTCCGGGTTTCTCAGTCAGCTTGACCCCGCCACCCGTAACCCCCGGACCGAATTCCCCCGTCTGCTTCCTGAGAACAGCGGAGCCGCTTGTATTGTTCCCCTCGTCTTAAATGGTAAAGAAATCGGAGTGCTGGGTATAACCTCCAAAATCTCTCAGAACCGTTTCTCGCCCGCCGACTGTTTTTTAATCCGCCAGGCTGCTGTCGTATCTGCCGACGCCGTGCAACGGGCTCTCCTTTTCCGTAAGGCTAATATCAGAGACACCTTTCTTTCGGTGGCATCGCACGAGATTAATTCACCGCTGACCAGCATTATCGGTTATTCCGAGTTATTATTACGCCGTAATATCAGCGACTCCAAAGAAAAACGCTGGCTGCAGCAGATTTATGAAAGCGGCAAGCAAATGTCTGCTGTTGTTAGCTCTCTGCTCGATGTCACTCGTATTCGGAAAAGTGATTTAGGCTTTAAGATCGAACCGGTGAATTTTTCTGAAGCCCTGGAAAATCCGCTTGTTCTGGCCAGAGAGACCAGCCCGCAACATCGCTTCGAAGTATCTGTAACACCAGGTCTACCGGCGTTGCTCGTCGATCGTGATAAATACTCCCATATCATCTGGCAACTGCTCAGTAATGCCGTCAAGTTCAGCGCTCCGGGTAGCCAGATCTGGCTCGCTACCTGCTATCAAGCCTCGGATAATCAGGTCATTTTGAGTGTCCGGGATGAAGGAATAGGCATCGCTCCCGACGACTGCGCTTCGCTGTTTAAGACTTTCCACCGCATCCGCCGCCCCGAGACCACCGGTGTGCGCGGCAGCGGCCTCGGTCTATATATTGTCAAATCATGGACTGAAGCTATGGGTGGTCGGGTGTGGCTGGAGAGCGAATTGAATAACGGTTCCACTTTCTATGTCGCTGTCCCAGCTTTGTCCCGCGATTTCTCCGGCGCTTAGATTCCGCGCCCCGGTAAAATATCTTTCATCTCTCTATTTGATTATACGATAGAGTGTTGTCGTGTGGGCGGAAAACCGTTTGCTCCGGGCCCTACTTACCGAGCTTTTATCCCCAGCAGTTTTGCCGATGTGCCACCGAGCATGGCTTCGATGTCACCGGACGGCAAATCCAGCTTCTTGATTTCCTCGATGTAGCGTTTCGCCAGTTTGGCATCGTGGTCGTAGTTGAATGGCCAGTCCGTCCCGAACAGCAGCTTCCGGGGACTTATTACGGTCAGCGCCGACTTAACGGTTGCCATACCAAGCTGCCGCCCTGCCATGTTGAAATAGAGTTTGTCGAAGTAATAACGCCACGGCTGGCTTATCATTTCTTTCCCGGTATAAAAACTGGGACAGCCCGGTCCCACGTAACTTATATAGGCATCGAGACGTTCCATCACTCCTGTCACCCCGCCACCGAAATGGTTGATTATGAAGGTTAGGTCGGGGTATTTCTCCAGTACCCCGCCCAGGCACAACCGCAGCGTCTCCACCATGATGTCTACTTCCCGGGCGATTACATAGTGCAGAGCATAGGGTGCATGGATGGCGTCGTAACCGGATGGGTCGAGTGTCACATGGACGTCGATCGGTATGCCTAGTTCAGCAACCTTGTCATAAAAAGGCTGCATCTCCGGCGAATCCAGGTGGTAATCCTGGTTCCGTGTGCTGATGTGTACCCCCTTTAGCCCCAGTTGCGTGATCGCCCGTTCCAGTTCCCGGAAAGCTGGTTTCCCTCCAAGCGGGGAGATCGTAGCTAGCCCCACGAATCGGTCCGGGTGATCGCTGACCATCCGGGCGCAAAGCTCATGCCAGCGCTGGCACTGCTCGAGGGTCGTTAGCGGGTTGGTAGTTAGTGCCGCCATGTCGATGCCCGCTTCGTCCATGAATTCCAGCCGTTCTTTTGTCCGTGATGACTCCTCGAAGGAACGGATTTTCATTTTTCCGTTATCCCAGTAACGCTCGCAGTAAAGCCCGGACTTACTGCTTCCCTTTTCCAGCATGTCCGGCGTCGCGCCGTGGTGTTCTATATCGATAATCATCTGACCCTCTCCTATTGATAGTTGTCTTCGAATAATACCGTGCCTTTCTGTTTCATCTCGGCGGTGGGGGCATCGGGCCCGAAGTCGGCGTGGTCGCCAACCATTCCCCGGTCATCTCCAGCATTGGCAATTTTATATCGATGTTTTGCCGCCGTACGTTTACCATATCGATCACATCAAAGCCGCACATCTGGAGGATAGTGTCCAAGATAAAACCAGCTGAAGGCGCAAAGTTCCCCCCGCCTCCCGCCAGGCATACCCCCATCGTCGGTTTTCCGTTCATCGGACGGTTCGGTTGCATGAAATTCAGCCGCCGTACCCGGTCGAGAAACGTGCGCATGCTCTCGCTCAGGTCCCGGAAGTAGACCGGATTGAGAAAGACCACCAGGTCGGCTTCTTTGCATTTCTCCAGCAGGGGCGTGAAATCGTCCTGGATGATACAGTACCCTTCGCGACGGCAAACTCCCCAGCCGTCAGCTTCGCATTGGCGGCACCTTTCCAGCTTCATCAGCGGCAGGAAAACCAGTTCCGAGGTGCCCCCTGCCCTTGTCAATCCTCGCGTAAGGGCATTCGCGCATTGGGCTGTCCTTCCTTGCGGGTTCCGGCTGCCGGATAACATTTGTACCTTCATTATTGTTCCTCCCGGAGTTCTCAAAACATGGATGATGTATATCATATAAGACTCGCTAGTGGCAAATTGGCAATTCTCGCTAGCTCTCCTGACAAAACATCGTACTGGTGTTCTTTGTCCTTGCCTATTTAGCGCATTATTCATCATGGTTTTATCGTTGCCGTTGCTATTTTTTGCCCGTTTTGTCTATAATGAACATGGTGTCTTTTGTGGTGAGTGTAGCCCAGGGGTTAAGGCATCAGACTGTGGATCTGAATATCGAGGGTTCAAATCCCTCCACTCACCCCACCCTTGGTATCAGGACCCGTAGTTGTTGATTGACTCCCGATTCTTCTCGCCTGTTGCTTTTTGGTGTGTTGTATGTATTGGTTGCTTGTTATAGAATGCTTTGTGCAATACACTGATAGGCGTTTCTGGAGGCGGTAGAAGTGTTACGCAACCGTGACTTAATCAAACGCCTCAAGATACCGGCGCTCGGTATTCTGGTTTTAGCCGTTGTCCTGAGTATAGTCTTCGGTTTAACGCGCCCGACCGTCGTTTTCGATCCGCCCGGGCTGATCGTCGTGCTTAATCTCTTATTGGTGGGGCTTCCCGCCGTCCTCGTTACTTTCTTGTTCAGCCGTGCCTTTCTTGCTACCGGGGTCTGGCCGGTTCTCTGGTTGGGTGCAGCCGCTTTATCCTTCGGTCTGGCATCGGTCATTGGTGCAGGATTTCTCTTATTCGGCCAGGTTAATGCCGCGGTATTTACCCATAACACACTCCTTTTTATTTCTGGAATATTGAACATCGCTGCCGCCTTTCATGTCTTGAACAACAACGACTCTCTTGCCAGTGCCGTTGCCCGGAAGGGAAGCCTGTCGCAGGTTTATGTTTCCCTGTTGATTGTAACCGGGGGAATTATCGCATTTGGCATCATCGAAATTTTACCGCCTTTCTTTGTCCAAGGTGCCGGTGGCACCCCTTTGCGTCAGGTGATCGTGGCCTTTTCTGCAGTGTCTTTTCTGGTCAGCGGTTTGGTTATGTTCCGGGGTTATTTCCGTTCGCGCTCTGACATGTATTACTGGTATGCCCTGGCCCTGCTGCTGGCAGCCGGCGGTGCTCTGGATATTTTTCTACAGACCGGCACTGGCACCGCTTTAAACTGGCTCGGTCGTCTCGAGCAATGTTTTTCCGGCATATTTCTCTTGATTGCTGCCCTGGTTGCTTTTCAGAATACCCGAACGACGCGGGTATCCGCCGAAGCTGCGCTGGCTGCCTTGTTTAGCCCCCGGCAAGAAGCGAACCTGGAGTTACTTTTTGATAATATCGACGATGCAATCGTATCTACCGATGTGAAATTTCATATCACCGGCTGGAACCGCGGTGCTGAAGTGATTTATGGTTGGAAAGCCGCTGAAGTAATCGGCAAAGACATCTTTGCTCTCCTGCATACCAGCTATTTGGATAATTCACCTGTCGCTTTTATGCAGCAGAAGATAATCAGCGCAGGTTCTCTGACGAGCGAAGTGATCCATCAGCGTCGGGATGGTAAAAACGTGTATATCTTGTCCCGGACAAATACTCTGAAAGAACCTCTGAAAAATACCGTTCTTGGTCTTGTTTTTGTCTTTCATGATGTCACCGAAAGCCGTCACTCCCGCCTTGCTTTGCAGATTTCCGAGGCTAAGGCTAATGCACTCATCCGCTTCGCTCCGACGGCTATCTGTGAGGTCGATTATAAACAGCGCAGCTTCATCAGTATTAATGACGCCATGTGCGATATGCTGGGCTACTCCAAGGATGAACTGAGGGAGATGAGTTTTTTCGAATTGCAGGATGAACAGAGTCATGAATTGCTGGTAGACCGCTTGCACCGTCAGGCAGCCGGGAAAGTGAACGAGGATACTGCTGAGTATTCTGTGAAGAAAAAGGACGGCTCTGTTATCTACGCCGCCTTAAAATTTATGGTTAATCACCCGGCAGGACGACCGGACACCGCTCTGATCGTCGCCCACGATATTACTGAAAGGCGCAAAACGGAACAGGCTCTGCAAATCGAACGCGACCGGCTCATCAGCGTCCTCGATGCTATGCAGGACGGTGTCAGTATCATGGATCAGGACTATAACGTTGTCTATATCAACCCTTCCTTAAGGGCTATCTATGGCGGTGTTGAAAACCGCAAGTGTTACAACTATTTTAACGGCTTTTCCGTCTCTTGCTCCTGGTGTAATAATGCCCGGGTTCTCTCCGGGGCGGTACTACGCCGTGAAACCACCATCGCTCAAACCGGGCGCACTTATGAGATCACCGACGCCCCGCTTAAAAACAGTGACGGGACTATTTCCAAGCTTGCCTTGTTTCATGACATCACCGAACGTAAAAAGATCGACGAGTTAAAAGACGATTTTATCGGCATGGTCTCTCATGAATTGAAAACACCGTTAACTGTAGTACTGGGAGCTTTGAATGCCGCTACTTCGAATAATATCCCGCCGCAGGAAGTGAAAGAACTCCTCGATGATGCTGCCTGGGGTGCCGAAACTATGTCAGATGTTGTGGATAATCTGCTGGAATTCTCGCGCTGGCAGGCTAATCGTCTCATGTTGTCGACTCAGCCGCTCGATGTTGCTAGCGTAATCAATCGCGTTATCCGGCAGTTCGGCCGGAAACAATCCAGCCGCGAAATGGTAGCCGATATTTCATCTGATTTACCTGTAGTAAACGCTGATTTGGTTCGCATCGAACGGGTCCTCGAGAATTTAATCGGCAACGCCATCAAGTATTCCCCGGAAGGCGCACAGGTCAGGATCACCGCGCGTACCGGTCCGGAATGCCTTGTGATCGGTGTCCATGACCGGGGTATCGGCATTGCAGCGGTCGATCAATCAAAGCTTTTTCAACGGTTTCAGCGGTTGGAGACCACCATGGAAGCCTCCCTGCAGGGTGTGGGGCTGGGCCTCGTGGTTTGCCGGCGTCTGGTGGAAGCCCACGGCGGACGGATCTGGGTTGAATCCGAACCGGGGAAAGGTTCTTCTTTCTACTTCACCCTGCCCCTTCCCGGTGAGTAAACGTGATCAGTAAAAGTAATTTCGACGGCTCGCTCATGCCGGGCTTCGGAAAAAATTTAAAGGGAGCGGCCATCAGCCCTCCCTTTTGTGTTGATATTATTCTTTTCCTGTATCCGGTCGATGTTTCTGGCTCAATATGTCGCGGTGCCGCGGATTCCGTTCACGATTATCTTGATCAGGCGGACCAGTATCCCGATGCTTATCCCGAAAATGATCAGCACCAACGTTATCCTGACTGAGAAATCTATCGTGGCATTAAAATTTTTACCGAACACTCCGAAGTCGAACGGAAACAATACCAGCAGCGCACCGATTGCCACGATGCTGAAAATATTCAGGATCAGTAAAATCCCCTCTCGCAGGATGTACTTGTCAAAAGCCAGCAGTAAACTGTGACCGGCAATGCTGAATAACAGGATAGTATTTATGATTGGTAACCAGTTGGCGTACTCTGTCGTTAATATTGGCTCGCGCACCCAGACCATGGCTCCGCCGATCGACTCCATGTGGTAGTAAGCTATGTAATCGTGATAGAAATTGAAGAAAACTAGCAGTGCAATGTTGAAAGCGATGGCGAAGACTGAGACTGCAATCCGTCCTGCCCGTCCGGAACTTGTGCTGCGGACTGCCTTGGGCGCTGGTTCTGTAGCCACCGGTTGTGGCGGGGGCGGTGGGGAAGCGGTAGTCTTTTCTCCACTTGTCGCTGGCGCAGTCCCCAGTATCTTGTCTGCTAACTCACCGGCTACCGGTAGGCTGAAATATCCCTGCGAAGCTTTTACCATGAGGATGATCCATAGTATGAAAGCGGATATCAGGATTATAATCCCGAAAAAACGGCCGACCAGGGGGATTTGTCCGAGCAGCAGACTAGCGATGTGCAGAGACCCGAACACTACGATCGATTGGACGGCATGAAACCGGATCAATCGGTCTTTCTGCTCGAGCACCAAAAAAATAATACCACTTATCCAGCCGCCCAAGTAGCAGAGCACCCCGGCGGTTCCCGGTTTTAAATCCAGCGTTGCTGTTTTTTCTGCGTACGCTCCGCTTTGTTCGCTTTCGATCCGGGCTTTCTCTTCTTCGTAAATTTTTCTTCTTTCTTCCGGTGTGAGTGTCATATTCCACCCCTTAAAATATCTTGAAATAGATGTGATTTTATCGGGATTCCCATTATTTCTTTTTTATCGTGGAAGCACCGGAAATGTCGATCCCCTCCAGTATCGGATTTCCAGTATAGATCAGTGATGATGCCCCGCTGATCGTTACTTTCATCCTTTTTTCCGGAGACACGGTAGCCCGGCTGGCCCCGCTCAGATCGATATCGATGCTTTGTACCTTGTAATTTTCCAAGTCCGCCATACTAACTCCGGAAGCCTCGAGGCTGATTTTATCTGCTGCACCATCCAGGGTTATTCTGGAGGCCCCGCTGATTTCTGCCCTTAGATCAGTAGCTTTGATCTTCCCCTCGACGCGGCTGGCGCCGGAAATTTCCAGTCGGGTATCGCTCGCCTCGAGGTCAATTTGCAAAAAGCTTGCCCCAGAAACGTTGATATCGGCAATACTGCCTGATTTGAAACCAGCAACAGTACCTTTGGAAGCTCCGGTAAGATCCAGACCGGTCAGGACGGGCATGCATATGCGGACTTTGGGTTGCTGGTATTTCCAGTTGGAAAGCCATGTTCCCCAACCCCACCTCAAGTTAATTTCTAATTTATCACCGTTCCGGATGACATTGATGTTCTGGAAGAGGTTTTCCTGCGCTGTCACACTCACTCCCCAGGTGTTTTCCTGTACAATTTCCACGGCAAAAGCGCTGCCGATAATGACCCGTGTAAAATCCTTCAGGTCATAGGTATTGGTCGTGATTGGTCCAGGATTATAGCGGGTACAACCGGCAAACAGCAGCGCGAATGTTATCACTATCGCCGTAATTCCTGCCAGCTTTTTCATCTGCTCCTCCTGATTTCCATTCCGATATTTTTACAGACGCAAGATTGACATAAAGAGGTTTGCCTTTATAGATTCACATCTATATTTCTGCTTGCTTTCTTGTTATTATTCGTCTCCGTTGCCGGGGGTAGTAATACAAGCCGAAGAACACAGCGTGTCTTGAATATCAGATTAATCCCGTTATTTGTAGCCAATCTCCCGAAAACTCGCATAATCTGTTGCTATCGCGCTCCTGATTCTTTCTCCCTAGATGTATCTGCCGTATTCCTTGGTGAATTCGACCATTGCTCTCAGGTTTTCTGGTCGTGCATTGTCAATCGAACTACCGGCCGCCATGATGAATCCCCCATCATCTCCCACTACATCGATCAGCTTCTTGCAGTATTCCTTCACCCTGCCCGGCGTCCCCGTCTGTAAAAGCGATGCCGGTACGTTACCCATGATGCAGGTATGTCCCCTGAGTACTTTTTTCGCCTTGAAAATATCGGTCAAATCAAGGCGTGCCACTGACTTCCCCGGCGGTAATTCTCGCAGGTATTCGATCCGGCTCGTCCAGTCCCCTTCGCAGAATAAACAGGGGGTCAGCCCCGCCTTGATTACACCTAGGATCACCTTCTTCAGTGTCGGCCAGTAAAATTTCTCGAATTGCTTCAGGGACATGAAGCCGTCTGACCCTCGATGAAAGCCCATGAAGAGAAGCGGCGGGTGCTGGCTCTTCGGATTGACTGCTGGCATTCCCCGATCCAACAGCCCTCTCATGATTTTGTTGCAGGCTTTCGTCAGTTTCTCCGGTTGCCGGAACATGTCCAGCATCGCTCCTTCCATGCCGCGCAAAAAGTCGGAGACTGCATCGAAAGGAGCCTGTGCTGTTCCCGGGTTGAATTGCGGAAAACCGAGTTTGGCAATCTGGACATTGAAATCATCCATCTTCCGCTGCCAGCGTACCATCTCCTGCCCCACCCGCTCCAGGTTTCTCAGTGCTGTTTTTACCTCCGGTTTGGTCAGGGCTTCAGCGAGAGTGAACGCCGCCCGGTAACTGTAACCGACGGCGGACAGCTTTGGCAGCATCTGGAGACCTTCGGCTGCTCCGCACATCCGGGGCAGGTGATACCGTAGCATGAAATCTGTCTGGTCGTTTAAAAAGGTCTCGTATTCATCCGCTGTCATCACTTCGAGTTCTAAGTACTGGTGCGAAGCGCCCTCTGGCACGCCATGGCCGGGCCACATTATCGGTTTCGGTTCGAGGTGTTCCATGACCTTGCCGGGGAAAAACGGCGTCACGTGGATCAGGTCAGGCTCAAAGTCGCAGATCGCTTTTCTGGTTGCCTGCAACCAGCCGTTATAGTCGTACCAAGCGGCGGCAAAAGGAAGCCCGGCATAGGTCGCCGGGAAATAGCTGAACTCTACCATCACCGGAACGCGATCGGACTTCTTAAGCTTCACAGCGTCGTCGATCCGTCTCGCTCTCTCCCGGTACAGCCGCTCGGTTTTCGTCATCGTATCCTCCTGACTATTCTGGAATCGACCTGAATATTATCCGGGGGCCGATTATAAGTCAATAAAGAGTTTGGATGACATAATATTAATGGAATTATAAACGACGGTTGCAGTTAATCAATCAGTCTGGTACATCAAACGATAAATTGATAGAATAATGCAGGGAGATTAACTACTGGTTTACTCTTCCGTTCCTGCGCCTGTAGCTCAGTGGATAGAGCATCGGTCTTCGGAACCGGGGGTCGTGGGTTCGAATCCCTCCAGGCGCGTGCCTAACTCATTATCATTTGGCAACGGATTGGCAACATTTTTTTGGCCCATGCCTCAATCATCTTATCGAACTTCTGGCCTCCGCCTGCCAGAGGTTGTCAGTCATCTGTTATACCATTGCTTGCCCCTTACTTGTTGTTTTACCCCTTTTTATTGTCTTAGAGCAAGCCCTTAGTGTCGGGTATCTACTGTCTCATTTTCCCTGACGTCGCATAGTTGACGTAAATAATAAGCTGTCTTTCTCCTGAGGAGTAATTCTCATAGACATATTGTAGTTTGATAATATAGGTTCCAGGCGATAAATATTTACTAGTGTTTATCTGTAGATTGTTAATATAGTTCTCTCCTTTTTCTGCGGTAAACCGGGTATTTTCCAAAATGACCTCAAGTCCTTCAGGGAAAGGTTCCTGGGTAACCCCTGTACTTACATTGTGGACCGAATAAGTAACAACTCCCGGTCCATATTTTCCCGCAATAAATGCAACTTCTATGTTAAAAATATTACCCGGTTCTATCCTGACAGCATCTTGAAAAGCCACTTGTGTGGTATTTAGAATATCTTGTATATTCAGCTTTATGTTCTCAATTTGAGTCCCATCAATATCCAATCCTGCTGGAGCGCAATAACCAGAATCTGTCTTAGTGTAATTAAGAGAATAAGCTTTCTCGTTTATAATTTCGTATCTACCCCAAGGGCCGGGGCTAACATAAGCTGGATTATCTTCAGTCGTTTGTACTAGAAATAATAAGTATCTATGACCTATGTCATACAAAGGATCATCAATTATACCCCAGCCTGGTTTATCCGGATTTCCTAATTGATTCACTATTATTTCGCTACCGGGTTTACCTTTTAACGTAGTTTCTATTTTAAATGCAAATTTAGTAACATAAGTTGGATGTCCTGGAATATTGGAATAGTTAACAACTTCAGCGACATGGGTTACGGTGCCTATGACGATTACATCGATCTCAGGCGCAGTACATATTTCATTGAGGCTGTAATACCCTTTTGCCCAACTGGCTGATCCATCAGTAATCGGGTTGTTATCACCAGATGTTGTTATACTCGGTTGTTTACATGAAATCATCGGTATCATGAGCAATAACGCGATTATCACTAAAGAAATTCTCTGCATATTTCTAACCATATTGTGATTTCCTCTGTAATGCACCCCATGAAATCAAGCTGTGACTAAGAGAGTAACCTGGCTATTTT
>JBBITI010000065.1:0-14658 GCA_037440885.1 Dehalococcoidales bacterium
ATGTCCGAGAATGAAGTCCGGAGTGACCTGGTGGATTACATAGAGATGTTTTATAACAGTGAACGGTTACATTCTTATAATGACTATCTTAGCCCAAATGATTACGAAAAACGGGAGTTGACCCTTGTTTGAGCGTCCGTTTTGACTTGACCACTACCGTACTTGACGGTAGATGGAAGGAGGATGTTTGAACTTAGTTTCGTATTTACTGGGTAGAAAAATGAAACACTGGTATTCATTCTTTAATATCTCGGGGTGTTATAAGTAGTTCAACGCCTTCTAACACTTGGGCCATGCGGTCCAGAGAAAGTGAACCGATTTTATCGACTAAATCTTGCTTGTTCACCGTAAAAATTTGGGTGATATTAACAACGCTTGATTTCGGAAGATTAGCTTCACCTTCTCCAAGTAATACATTACCCGGAGATTCTGCCCTTCGTAAATTTGAGGTTAACGAACACACAACCACAGTACTAATATGGCTTCTGTTAAACACATTATTCTGTATTACCAAATGGGGATGTCTATAACCTGGTTCAGATCCTGATGGTTCTCCAAGATCGACCCAATAAACATCGCCTTGCTTGATTACCATTGGTTTTTCACCAATCTGCGTTGTTTAGATTTCATTTTCACTTTTAGTCTAACTTCATCGTCAAGATCGGAGGCATCTTTGTAGGCATTATTTATGGCTTCAAGCAATTTTTGATTCTTATGGTGTTGAATAAATTCTCTGACAGCAAGAGAAAACAGGTAACTCCGTGACACATCCAATTCTCCAGCCAGAGCCTCTATTTCATCGAATAATGGTTGTTCGATGGATATTGCGGTCTTAATATTTCCCATTATTTTATACCTTTCTTACTACCAATAGTATAACTAATGGTATATGCCACGTCAATACCTCTACCAGTTTCTAGCTGTTATTCCTGCAATGTTGCCAAAAAGTGGTCTCTTCAAATCAGATTGTTGAGAAAAAGTTGCAAAAATGGTGGGCGGTAGAGGGCTTGAACCTCTGACCTCCGGTGTGTAAAACCGACGCTCTAACCAACTGAGCTAACCGCCCGTGAGAAACGAGTCGCTACCGAATTATAACTGTCGAAAGTGGCGCGCTTGGCGGGTCTCGAACCCACGACCTCAGCCTCCGCAGGGCTGCGCTCTATCCAACTGAGCTACAAGCGCGTGGTGCCGAAGGAGAGATTTGAACTCTCACGTCCTTACGAACACTACGCCCTGAACGTAGCGCGTCTGCCATTCCGCCACTTCGGCATAGGGCTTCGTATATAATTACAGTTTATAGTCTAGCATGTTCCACCGTAAGCGTCTATCTTTTAATTGACTATGATATTATTGATGACTAGAATAAGTTTCTAGATTCTAACTTACGAAAGGAAATTTAAGATTTTGTTTCAAAAAACGGTTCTGCCCAACGGAATAAGGTTAGTTACCGCTCCTATGCCGCACACCCGGTCGGTCTCAATTGGGTTTTTCCTGGGAGCCGGTTCGCGTTATGAATCAGAGAAGAACGCCGGGATCTCTCACTTCGTTGAACACATGTGTTTTAAAGGTACGGAAAAGAGGCGGACTTCAAGTGAAATCTCTGCCGCTATCGAGGGTGTCGGGGGAATGTTGAATGCCGGCACCGACAAGGAAATGACTATTTACTGGTGCAAGGTTGCAGAACCGCATTTTAAACTTGCCATGGATGTACTGGTAGACATGCTGAACAATTCGCGTTTCGAACCAGCGGACATTGATAAAGAGCGCCTGGTGATAATCGAAGAAATCAAGATGTCCAAGGATATGCCGTCACATGAAGTGAACCTGATTATCGAAGAAATGCTCTGGCCTGATCATCCATTGGGAAAAGATACCGCTGGCAGCAGAGAGACGGTAAACAAGATCGACCGCGATTTGATCTGTCAATATATTAATACGATGTACACCGCGCCAAATATGGTTATCTCTGTAGCCGGCAATATCGAAAACGAACGCGTCCAGGAAGCAGTGTACCATGCATTTGACTCCTGGAAGAACCGGCTGATAGCCCGACGGTTTACACCTTATTCAGGAGACAGAAATCCCCGGATCAGAATCGAAAAGCGAGACATTGAGCAAGCCCACATATGTATCGGACTACCCGGACTCGCCATAACCGATTCACGCCGGTTCACTCTTGACCTGATGAACGTGGTCCTGGGTGAGGGTATGAGCAGTCGTCTGTTTACCGAGGTTCGCGACAATCTGGGACTGGCTTATAATATCTACAGCTACGCCGACCATTTTCTCGATGTGGGGGCACTGACCATTTGTGCTGGAGTCGAACCGAATAAAATTAGCACGGCAGTTTCGGCAACCATGGAACAATTAGCAAAGTTGAAAAATGAACTGATAATTATCCAAGGGCCGGACATTGTTGAGAATGGAAGATAGCCGGGCGGTGAGTGGTTGGGCGGGGGCTCAGGAAATATTGACCGGCAAGATATTAACAGTCGACGAACTGGTAACCATCATTGACTCGATTACTGCGGAAGATATCCGTAAAATTGCCCGGGAGTTGTTCATCAGAGAGCGTCTGCGGATGGCTGTGGTCGGTCCGTTATCCAGTGACGCACCGCTAGGAGATCTTTTAACAGTCTAGTGTATTAAAAAAAAGAGCCCCTTTTCAGGGGCTCTTTTTTAGTTTACCGGGTAAAACCTTTAATACTCTCCCATTCCGCCCATACCACCGGCGGGCATTGCGGGAGCTTTCTCCTTCTCTGGAATATCTGTCACCAGCGCTTCCGTGATCAGTACCATATTTGCGATAGAGGCCGCATTTTGCAAGGCAGATCGGACAACTTTTGTCGGGTCGATAATACCCTTCTTTACCATGTCGCCATATTCGTCGCCTTCTGCATCATATCCAAAACCAGTTTGCGCTTTCTTGACTGCATCAACGACCACAGAACCGTCTTTCCCGGCATTAATGGCGATCCAGCGGATCGGTTCTTCAACAGCTTTACGGACAATATCGAGACCGGTAGCCTCGTCGCTGGAAGCTTTCACTTTGTCCAGCGCTTTTGCGGCAGTCAGCAAGCCAACCCCGCCACCCGGTAGAATCCCTTCTTCAACCGCCGCTCTAGTTGCCGATAAAGCATCTTCAACCCGGTGTTTCTTTTCTTTCAATTCGACCTCGGTAGCTGCACCGACTTTGATAATGGCGACTCCGCCAGCAAGTTTAGCCAGTCTTTCCTGCAGTTTCTCTCGATCGAAATCTGAGGTGGTCTCTTCGATTTGAGCTTTGATCTGCTTGATTCTGGCTCTAATCCCATCTTCGGAACCTTTGCCTTCGACGATAGTCGTATTATCTTTATCAGCAGTTACACGGCGAGCCCGACCGAGATCATCGACATTCACAGAATCAAGTTTGCGGCCGAGTTCTTCGGAAATTACTTTGCCGCCAGTCAAAATTGCCATATCCTGAAGCATATCTTTCCGCCTGTCGCCAAAACCAGGGGCTTTGACAGCGAGGACATTCAGAGTGCCACGCAGCTTGTTCACCACGAGAGTGGCTAGAGCTTCACCTTCGATATCTTCGGCGACAATGAGTAGATTCTTGGTCACCTGGAGGATCTTCTCAAGGGCAGGAAGCAGGTCGCTAATGGCGGAAATCTTCTTGTCAGTTAACAGTATGTATGGGTCTTCAAGCGTGGTTTCCATCTTTTCAGCGTTGGTTACAAAGTAAGCACTGATGTAACCCCGGTCAAACTGCATCCCTTCGACGAATTCAGTCTCGAATTTGATACCTTTGGATTCTTCTACAGTAATGACCCCGTCTTTGCCGACTTTTTCCATGACTTCAGCGATCAGATTACCGATTTCTTTATCTTTTGCTGTGATAGTAGCCACCTGGGCAATCTGTTCTTTGCCTTTAACTTCGGTGGACATCTTCTTCAACTCGTCGGTAATCGAGATTACTGCTTTTTCGATACCTCTTTTAAGCAGCATCGGTTCAGCGCCAGCAGCGATATTTTTAAAACCGCCGGTTATGATAGCGTGGGCTAAGACAGTTGAAGTAGTAGTACCGTCGCCACAGGCATCATTAGTCTTGGACGCGGCTTCTTTCACCAGTTGCGCACCCATATTTTCAAATGGATCAGGTAGTTCGATCTCTTTAGCAATAGTAACGCCGTCATCGATCACTGAAGGGGCACCCCATTTCTTGTCGAGAGCAACCGGATGACCTTTCGGCCCTAAGGTTACTTTAACAGCATCCACCAGAGTATCAATACCTTTTTTCAGGGAGCGCCGTACTTCATCATCAAATATTATTTGTTTTGCTGCCATTTCGTTTACTCCTTAGCAATGACCACCGGTCTACTTGCTTTTCTTTCCTTTCTTGGCCAGGATATCGCTTTCGCGCAGTATCATCAGCTCCTCGCCGTCAATTTTGATTTCCGTCCCGCCGTATTTAGCGTATATTACGACATCACCTACTTTGACATCCATCGCAATACGAGTACCTTGATCATTCATTCTACCCGGCCCCACGGCCAGGACTTCACCTTCCTGCGGCTTCTCTTTCGCGGTATCCGGTAGAACCAACCCCCCTTTGGTGACTTCTTCTTTCTGGATGGCTTTAACAACCAACCGGTCAGCCAATGGTTCAAGCTTAATCGGCATGAAATTCCTCCTTTGAAAAAGATAAAGCTCTGTTCAAGCTCAATTAGCAGTCTCGCCTTTAGACTGCTAATTGATATAATAACGCAGGGCTGGTGACGGTCGCAACGTAATTTATAGTAAGATTATGCGATTGATAGCGATTTATAACAATATATAAGTATATATGTACTCAATATCTCTAAATAATGATAAATATTATGATATTATCTTTGAATTAGTGCTTTTTATGAAGGTGATTCGTTGAAGACGAGGGATTATCTTGGTATAATCGACCAGCGATGGTGATAGATATCCATACCCATATCTTTCCGCCTTTGATTCAGCAGGATCGTTCGTCTTATTTTTCCGACCCGCTTTTTCGCTTGCTCTATTCATCGAAGAATGCGAAACTGGCGACTGCTGAAGATATGATCGCCAGTATGGATAAAGATGGCGTTGAATTATCCCTCGCTTTAAATATCAACTGGGCAGAGGGTGAAATTTGCAAGATTACCAATGACTATATTATGGAATCCATGGCAAAATATCCCCGCCGCATTGCAGGATTTGGGACGGTATCATTAAATAATATTGTTGCTGCTGTAAAAGAAATTGACCGCTGCGCTTCGGGTGGAATAAAAGGGATCGGCGAGATGAGACTGGAGCGGGATTTATTGACCACGCGGGATGCGCGACTTGATATTTTGATACAAGCCTTGATAGAAAAGAAGATGACACTTTTACTGCACTGCTCCGAACCAGTCGGTCATTCCTATCCCGGAAAAGGCGATACCACACCAGAGTTGGTTTTCAGTATTGTTCAGCGCTATCCAGATTTATCACTCGTGTGTGCCCACTGGGGCGGGGGACTTCCTTTCTTTGCCCTGATGCCGGAAGTAAAGAAGGTAATAGCTAATACCAAGTTTGATACAGCCGCGTCGCCCTTACTTTATTCCTCGCGAATATACCAACACAATCTTGAAATCTTAGGTCCGGATTCTATTGTTTTTGGTAGCGATTATCCGTTAGTCAGCCAAGCGCGCGTGCTGCGCGAGATACGGAATTTACAACTGCCGGCTGATATTGAAGAGGCAATACTCGTCCAAAATGCCCGGAGGATACTCGGAATTGCTGTGGATTAAGGATATACCATCATGGATGAAGTCCGTGCTTTTATTGCGATCGCATTGCCCGACGATACCATACAGAGCATTCAGGAACTACAAAATAAACTAAAATCGCCCCGGTTAAAGGTACGGTGGGTAGCTCCCGCAAACATTCATCTTACCCTGAAGTTCCTGGGGAATATCAGCCGTTCTTCGATTCCAAATATTCAAGAAGAAATAGAGTTCGCAGCGATTGAGATTGCTCCGTTTAAACTAGGAGTAGCTGGATTGGGGGTTTTCCCTGATACATCCCGGGTGCAGGTAGTCTGGGCTGGCATTAACGGAGAACTCGAAAAACTGGTGACGCTGCAAAAAAAGATCGATCTGGGGTTGCAGGAGTTAGGATTTGCACCAGAATCACGACCTTTTACGGCCCATCTTACTCTTGCCCGAGTACAAGACAAAGCATCTGATACAGACAGGGGATTCATCGGGAAATTAGCTGAGACAACAAAATTCAGTGCTCCCGAGTTTACCGTCAGGTCTTTCAGTTTGATACAGAGTCAACTTACACGAACCGGACCTGTATATACATGTCTTGTATCCGTACCATTAGGCTGACACAGCATTTCATAAAAATAATCAAAGACTCACTAATATCATATGCGAATTGCCTTGCAAGGAACCTCGGCTTGTTGTATACTACGTGAAATTTGTCCTGGTTGGGAGGTGGCTTCTTTGGACCAAGTAAATTTTCCTAAATGTCAGCGGTGTCAACAAGGAGACCTTGTTCCTTTGTCCGATTTCGGCAGTCAAGGAGCCAGTATTCAATACAAGGCCTGGGTGTGTACAAATCCTGACTGCGGTTTCAATCTAAAAATTAGAAACGGTGACGTATATATTGACGAGCCGATAAATAGCGGGGCTCTACACACCAATCGTACCAGATAGAAAATACCGGCAGAGTTACTCTACCAGTGTTGTCAGTGTATATGGATGTTATTCCTCGTATACAGCATCTCGGAGGAATAGCATTAGATTTGTTATTCCCAAAAACGTGTGTCGGTTGTGGTCGGGAGGGCAATCTCATCTGCACAGATTGCCGGGCAACTTTTAAATACGTCAGCAGACCGGTTTGTCCCAAGTGCGGTCTGCCGGAAATAAACGGTATCATCTGCCCGGACTGTGTATTTCAAAACAGGGCAATTGACGGAATCCGTTCGGTGTTGCAGTTTGAAGGGGTGATCCGAAAGGCAATCCATGAATTCAAATACCGGAACATCCGAATTCTGGCGACGGTTCTAGCAAAACTAATGGTGGACTATATGATCCAAAATCAGCTACCCGCTGATTTACTGATCCCGGTCCCTTTACACAATAAAAGATTGCGTGAAAGAGGATACAATCAGTCTGAACTGCTTGCCCGCGAGATTAGCAGCCTGATTTTTATCCCAACCGATACAGCGATATTATTCCGTCGAAAGTTCACTGCGGCCCAGGCTAAGACTACGTCCGTTGAACAACGAAAAATAAACGTGGCCGGCGCCTTTGTTTGTCGGAAACCTGTAACCGATAGTAAAATATTGTTGATCGATGATGTAACAACTTCCACCACTACGCTGGAAGCATGTGCGGTTGCTCTGAAAGCATCTGGTGCGGAATCAGTGTGGGGTTTTACTCTTGCCCGGGAACTATAAAGGAAAGATCAATGACTATTGTTATTGGCTTGACCGGAGGTATAGGCAGTGGGAAGAGCACAATTTCCAAATATCTGGAAGAACTAGGCGCAGTGCTGATTGATGCCGATCAAGTCGGGCACGAAATTTTACTCAAGGGAACTCCAGCATGGCATGAAATCATTGCGGTATTCGGGCAGGGTGTGATGGCCGAGACCGGAGAAATCGACCGTAAAAAATTAGGGCAGATTGTATTCGATAAACCCGAAGCACGAGAACGATTGAATCGAATAATGTGGGCGCGAATCTGGGACATCATAAAAGACCGGATTGAAAGATACCGTCGAGAGATGGTGGAGGTTGTGGTGGTGGAAGCATTCGGCTTAGTCGAAGCTGGATGGGACAAACTGGTCGACCAAGTATGGGTTACGAATGCTTCGGAGAAGACGGTTATCGAACGGCTTAAAAAACAACGCGGCTTGCAAGAAAAGGAAATAATCGCTCGAATCCGTTCTCAACTGAGTATCGAAGAACGGGCATTACATGCAGATACGATCATCGAAAACGATGGGAGCCCGGAAGCAGTAAAAGAAAAGGTTAAGGAGTTTTGGGACAAACTCATAACGAATAATAAACATCAAGCCAGATGAAAAATAATGGTTTTTTAAGGTATTGACAAAAATATCTTATGGTGTTAAAATAAAGCTTTGCAGTTATGCCTATTATTATGTCCGCATTTAGGCGACCAAAATATAAATCCCCATCAATGACGGGGCCCACTTGGGCCTAGTTTCAACCTAGCCGGTGAACGCGGCTACTTACCTACAAATTAAGGAGTGTACTGAATATGGTTTCTTCCCTGTCTAGTGGAAATGTGTCCGCTGTTCGTTTGAAGCACTACGCCAGATTACCTGAAATTCTCGAGGTCCCCAATCTGATAAAGGTACAACTCGATTCGTTCCGTTGGTTACAAGAGGAGGGATTGAAGCAGTTACTGGAAGAGATTTCACCGATAAAAGATTTTACAGGTAACCGTCTTTTCATCAGTTTCACAGGATACGAATTTCATGAACCGCGTTATTCCGAACTAGAATGTCGCCAGCGTGACCTTACTTATGCAGCGCCCCTTTATGTTAAAACCCAACTGCTAGTCAAGACCACCGGAGAAATCAAGGAACAGGACCTGTTTTTTGGTGACATTCCTTTGATGACGACTAAGGGCACCTTTATCACCGGAGGAGCTGAACGGGTTGTCGTCAGCCAGTTATTACGATCTCCGGGTGTCTATCTCATCGTCGAAGAAGACCCCGTCTCAGGCCGCCGCCTTTGCCAGGCAAAATTGATACCGAGCCACGGTGCATGGTTAGAATTTGAGACCAGCAACCCGGATATTATCACAGTGAAGATAAACGGTAAGCGGAAGATCCAGGCGACAACACTGTTACGCGCGATCGGTTATTCCAGTGATGATGACATTGCCCGTCTTTTTGTTGATCAGGATACTGCACCCGAACATCAATATATCAAGGCAACGATTGATCGGGAACCCGGAGTGCATGATACTTCCGAAGCTCTAATCAGTATATATCGGAAACTACGCCCCGGTGACCCACCGAACCTGGAAAATGCCCAGCGTCTTATCGAGAATATGTTCTTTAATCCGATACACTACGATCTGGGACAAGTCGGCCGCTACAAATTGAATAAGAGATTGGGTTTGAACATTCCCGAAGAACAAAAATCCCTCACACGGGAAGATATTGTCGAAATAATGCGGCGTGTTATCATGGTCAACAACGGCACCGATACCCCGGACGATATCGATCATCTAGGAAACCGTCGTGTTCGTACTGTCGGCGAACTCGTTCAGAACCAATTCCGCATTGGACTGGTAAGATTAGAAAGAGTTGCCCGAGAACGCATGAGTACGATCCCGGTGGAATCGGTTACGCCAAGCGCCCTGGTCAACATTCGGCCGGTAGTGGCTGCTATAAGAGAATTCTTTGGCAGTTCTCAGTTATCGCAATTTATGGACCAGACCAATCCACTTGCAGAATTGACACATAAACGACGCCTATCGGCGATGGGGCCACGCGGCCTTTCCCGGGATCGAGCTGGCTTCGAAGTCCGTGATGTTCACTTTTCGCACTACGGCCGAATTTGTCCGATCGAGACCCCGGAGGGGCCGAATATCGGATTGATAGGTTCGATCGCTACTTACGGAAGAATAAACAAGTATGGTTTTATCGAGACCCCATATCGCCGGATAATTTCATCGGTAAACGAAGACTACAAGCAGATCCTTGGTAAAACGACCCGTGCCGCGGTGATAGATGAGGAAGGGAATAAATTAATCTCAGCTAAGGCTACAATCACGGCAAAACACATTGCCATGCTGGAAAAACTGAAGAAACCAGTTGAGGTCAAAGTAATTCCTTTCGTCTCCACCAGGATCGAATATCTATCTGCAGATGAAGAAGATAAATATGCAATCGCTCAGGCTAATACCCCGTTAGACGAGAAAGGCCAATTTATCGATGAAAAAGTCGAAGGCAGATACGGGGAACGTTATGTAAGTTCAACCCCTGACAGATATGAGTATATGGATGTTTCGTCAAAGCAGTTGTTTAGCGTGGCTACGTCATTGATACCATTTTTAGAGCATGATGATGCTAACCGGGCTTTGATGGGAGCGAACATGCAACGACAAGCTGTACCCCTGCTGCTGCCGCGGGCTCCTCTCGTTTCCACCGGGATGGAGATTGAGGCAGCACGACATAGTGGCCAGGTGTTATTTGCCCAGCGTGCAGGTACGGTAACCTCGGCTACCAGTTCGCAAATCGAAATAACAACTGACGAAGGAGAAAAAGATACTTATCTCCTCATGAAATACGTTCGCACCAACCAGGGTACGTCTGTGAACCAACGTCCCATCGTCCATAAAGGAGAACGCGTAGAAGCCGGACAGGTACTGGTTGACAGCTCGTCAACAGAAAAAGGCGAACTGGCACTCGGACAGAATGTTGTCTGTGCTTTCATGAGTTGGCGTGGTTATAATTTCGAAGATGCTATTGTTGTAAGCGACCGCCTAGTTAAAGACGATACTTTCACCTCGGTCCATATCGAAAAACATGAAGTTGATGCCCGAGACACCAAACTTGGGCCAGAAGAGATCACCCGGGATATCCCCAACGTAGGTGAAGAAAACCTGCGTGAACTGGACGAGAATGGAATAATCCGCATAGGAGCTGAAGTCGGTCCGGATGATATCCTGGTCGGAAAGATCACTCCCAAAGGTGAAGCCGAACTCTCTGCAGAAGAAAAATTGTTACGCGCTATTTTCGGCGAAAAAGCGCGTGAGGTGAAGGACACGTCGCTAAGGGTTCCGCATGGTGAGTGGGGCAAGGTGATTAACGTAAAAGTATTCTCAGGTGATGAATTAGCAGCCGGGGTTAACCAGTCTGTGCAGGTTTGGGTAGCCCAAAAACGCCGCATCGCGGTCGGCGACAAACTAGCAGGACGTCATGGTAATAAAGGAGTCGTTTCCATTATCGCCCCTTCTGAAGATATGCCGTTTCTGCCAGATGGGACCCCGGTCGATGTTGTTTTAAATCCGGTTGGCGTACCGTCCCGTATGAATATCGGGCAGGTACTGGAAACACACCTTGGTTGGGTTTCTAAAACTCTCGGTTTTCGGGCGATCACTCCCGTGTTCGATGGAGCAGATGATACTGCCATTGAAGATGGGTTAGCCCGGGCTTGGCTCGCCCAGAAAGCCGGCGCAATAAATTTAGACCCGGATAGCTCGGATACTCCGTTCAATGCAACGGAAGCAAAGGAGTGGGTTGTTCTACAGGGTTTCGATGGTGAAAAAGCATTTGATGATGCATATCCCGGATATGCCAGAGAGGTTTGTCTTCGTCTCTGGCTTGAAGAACAAGGCGTTGCAGCCCGTGAATTAGATGCTAAAGACCTTTTGGTTAAAGCCAACAAAACCGGAGAGGAGAAAAATGTTCCTCCCCCCATCCTGGGTAAAGTACTTGTCCGTGATGGTTTCACCGGTGAACCTTTCGATCAACCGGTTACTGTCGGAGTTATCTATATTATGAAACTAAATCACCTTGTGGAAGATAAGGTACACGCACGTTCCACAGGTCCTTACTCATTGATCAGCCAGCAGCCACTGGGAGGGAAAGCCCAATTCGGCGGTCAACGGTTCGGAGAAATGGAGGTATGGGCTCTGGAAGCTTACGGTGCGGCTTATAACCTGCAGGAAATCCTGACTATCAAGTCCGATGATCTTACCGGCCGTGCTAAAGCCTATGAATCCATTGTGAAGAGTGAAGACATAATCCAACCGGGCGTTCCCGAATCATTCCGCGTTTTGGTGAAGGAATTACAGAGCCTTGGTCTGGCAGTCGAAGTGATTAATGAGGAGGAAAAAACGGGGGAAGTAAGCGAAGAATTAACTGATTCACCTGGATTAGATATTCTTACAATCAGCGAAAAACAACTGGAAGGCAGGACAGAGTAATAAAATGTTTGAAGTTAATGACTTCGATTCAGTCCGAATATCCTTGGCATCAGCGGAACAGATCAAGAGCTGGTCTTATGGCGAAGTAACCAAAGCTGAAACCATAAATTACCGGACTTTGAAACCGGAACGAGACGGCTTATTTTGCGAAAGAATTTTTGGACCGACCAAAGATTATGAATGTTTCTGTGGCAAATATAAGCGAATAAGATACAAGGGCGTCATCTGCGACAAATGCGGCGTCGAGGTGGCGCAAGCACGCGTTCGCCGTGAAAGAATGGGCCATATCGGACTTGCCTGTCCAGTGAGCCATGTCTGGTACGCACGTGGTGTTCCTTCACGGCTTGGTTTACTGGTCGATCTTTCACCGCGAAATATTGAACGCGTTCTATATTTTTCTAGTTATGTCATTACAAATGTTGATCAACAGGCACTTGAAGAACTCATAAAAGAACTAGAGGCAAAAAATAAACAAAGCGTAACTCAGGCAGAAGCTGAAGTAGAAGCAAAAATAACGGAAAAGAAAGATGCCTCGGTTGAAGAAGTGAACCGAATCCGGGCTGAGTGGGATACTAAGAAGGCCGAGTTAATCGATGCCATAACAACCGAAGTTGAACAATTGCGCGGGTTGGCACCGCGTCAATTACTGACAGAAGCCCAATATCAGGATTTACGGCAGAGATGCGGAAAGATATTCGAAGCCGGAATGGGTGCTGAAGCTATTCTAAAATTGCTCGGTAAGGTAAACCTGAACGAAATGCGAAACCAGTTGATCATGGAAACCCGCTCGAATTCCGGACAGCGCCGTAAGAAAGCATCAAAGCAACTCCAGGTGGTCGAAGCTTTTCGGCGCAGTGGCAGCAAACCGGATTGGATGATTTTGACAGTTCTGCCGGTATTACCTCCTGATCTACGTCCTATGGTGCAATTAGATGGTGGCAAGTTTGCCATCAGCGGCATCAATGATCTGTACCGTCGTGTAATTAACCGTAATAACCGCCTGCGCCACCTGATGGAAATCGGGGCTCCGGAAATTATTATTCGGAACGAGAAGCGCATGCTTCAGGATGCGGTTGATTCCCTGATCGATAACAGCCGCCGGGGGCAGACAGCGCCTGCAGCCGGTAACCATAAACTAAAATCGTTGTCTGATATGCTACGCGGCAAACAAGGGAGATTCCGCCAGAACTTACTTGGTAAGCGTGTTGATTATAGCGGACGTTCTGTTATTGTGGTCGGCCCCGAACTGAAATTATATCAATGTGGTTTGCCGAAACGAATGGCGCTTGAACTTTTTAAACCCTTCGTGATGAGACGTTTAATGCAACTTGGATTAGCCCACAACATCCGTAGTGCCCGCCGCCTTGTCGAAAGAGCAAAACCAGAAGTATATGATATGTTAGAAGAGGTAGTGAAAGAACGGCCGGTTCTTTTAAACCGGGCACCGACTCTGCATCGTCTCAGTATTCAAGCCTTCGAACCGGTCTTGATTGACGGTAGCGCAATCCAGCTTCATCCGCTGGTCTGTACTGCTTTCAATGCTGATTTCGACGGTGATCAGATGGCCGTCCATGTACCGCTCTCCAAAGCAGCAGTCAAGGAAGCTCGTGAAGAGATGCTCAGCATCCGTAATATCTTGATACCTTCCAGTGGTGAACCCATTGTAACGCCAACGCTTGATATGGTTCTTGGTTGCTACTATATGACTACGATCCACGAAGGAGCAAAGGGTGAGGGCAAGGTTTTTTGCGATTTTGAAGATGCAAAACTTGCTTACGACCTGGGAACAATTGATCTTCGAGCAGAGATAGAAGTACGACAATCTGACGGATCAAGATTGAAAACTACGGTTGGCCGGATCTTTCTTAACGAAGTATTGCCGTCGAACCTGGGATTTTTAAATAAGGTGATTGATAAAACTAGCCTGAAACGAATAGTCTTCGATTGCTCTAAATTACTTGGACCAGATGAAATGGCAAGTCTGCTTGATAACATAAAACAACTGGGGTGTAGATTTGCCACCAAGTCCGGTACAACTATCGGCATGAGTGATATCGAGGTCCCGCCAGCTAAAACCCAGTTACTGACTAATGCCGAGACTCAAACGAAAACAATTGAGAATCAATACCAGCGAGGCCTTATCACAGAAGATGAGCGTTATGATGCTGTTGTCCGGGTATGGACCGATACTACCGAAAAAATTAAGAATGCCATCTCCGCCGGCTTGAATCGCCATGGTGGTATCTATATGATGGCTACATCTGGAGCTAAAGGTAATATCTCTCAGATTACGCAGATGGCTGGTATGCGTGGTCTGATGACCAACCCTTCCGGTAGAATCATCGACTTCCCGATAAAATCCAGTTTCCGGGAAGGGTTGAGCGTCCTGGAATATTTTATCTCCACGCACGGAGCCCGGAAAGGTCTGGCTGATACTGCGTTAAGGACCTCTGAAAGCGGTTACCTAACCCGTCGTCTTATTGACGCTGCTCATGACGTTATTGTTCTCGAACATGATTGCCTTACGACGCTTGGTACCTGGATTACCGAAACCAAGGAAAAAGGTCTTCTGCCTTCATTTGTTGAGCGTATTAACGGCCGTCATACGGCAGAACGAGTAATAAATCCGAAATCCGGAGAGATCATTCTCGACAGGAATGAAGAAATAAATGAAAAGAAAGCCAACGAAATGCTGGCA
>JBBITI010000066.1:0-4352 GCA_037440885.1 Dehalococcoidales bacterium
GTCAAAACACCAGCCCCCGCACTCAGTCCCATGCAGGGCAGAAAAATGACCAGTTGCAACCGGTTGATCAGGCTGTGCCCGGCGAGCGCCACTGTGCCAAAAGGTATCATGAACCTGGCGATCAGCATGCCGCTGACTGATGACTGCAGATTCATGATGCAGGCCGGGAGTCCGATCCTGATAATGCGCCAGATCATGAGAAAATCGGGTCGCAGTCCCCGCAGCGTAAGGCGTAGCCTGGTCCTCCCGGAAAAAAGGTACCAGAAAGCTACGCTAACCCCCAGGACTTCGATTATCACCCCGCAGATTGCCGCCCCAGCCACCCCCAGTCGGGGAAATATCCACCAGCCTAAAATCAGGATTGGACTGAGTACCAGTTGGCAGGCCCGCATCACCGCTTCGATTTTGAGCGGCGTTTTCGAATCTCCCGAAGCCTGGACCATGCCGTAGGTCATCAGCCAGAAGGATAACGGAATCCAGCACAGGGAATAAACCTTCAAATACGTGACTGCTTCTGCCGCGGCGTCAATTTCTAACTTGAACAACCCGATGATCGGTTCCGCCAGTGCCAGGTTGATGAACATCATCACCGCGCCGTATGTAATGCTTAGCAGAAAAGCCTGCTGGACAACTTTGTTGGCGCTTGCGTCGTCGCCGGCGCCGATAAACCGGGCCACCATTGCTCTGGCCGCAATGCTGATCCCGATCAATGCGGTCATCGCCATCATGATGACGATAAAAGCAATGCCGACACCGGCCAGCGCCGCCGCCCCCAGTTGGCCGATCCAGATCATCTCGGTAATCGTAATTGAATACAAGGATTCGGTTGCCACCATCGGCCACGAAAGTGACAGCAGATTATGAACGATGCTGCCCTTTGTCCAGTCCCGTTTGACAGTTTGTCCGGGAATAATATTTTCTTGTGTCACCGTCAGGTTTCCTTGATTACAGGTGATGATAAACCAGGTAATCATATCAGGTCTTGCGTATTTTATTAAAGTTATCCAGCGTGGATAAGCTTTCATCTGAACGAACAGCCGATTTATGCCTGTCTCACCGCGGCGAGACGATATCGCATCGGCTTAGTCAACCGTTTTGCTTATTGTAGTATTGTTTAGTAATATATTTGACAATGGTCATTTTTCTCCGCATAGTTACGCCGTTCTTATTTTGTTGTTGCATCACACTGTCGCACATTACTTTTTACGTTGACACCGCGGTAGCTTCGTCGACACCGGCCCGATGGACAGAAGTCCCGGTTCCTGCCCAGGGTGATACAGGAAACTGGGTTTTAGCCCCGGGATCGGATATCAATCATCTGACGGTCTCATCTGACAATACCCTTTATGTCTATGCTAATCCCACTGCTACCGGCGAACGTTTATTCCGCAGTACCGATAACGGCACCGGCTGGTCACCGGTAGGTTCGGTATCCCGGGTAATCACCGCTATCGCCACCGATCCCACCGATGCCCGTTATATTTATTATGCCGCGGAAGGCAGGGTTTACAGTTCCGCTAACGCCGGCATTACTTTCGAACCCTTGCCTCCCCTCCCCTTCAACCCCGGTGCCGCCGACAGTATTATCACCTCGATCGTGGCTCTGAACCATGCGGAAAACCGGTTGATCGCCGTCTCTACCACTGATCCCGGTTCATATGAATATGGTAATGTCTATGTCTTCGACAGAACCGTTATCTTCTCCACGTGGCAGGTTGTTAACATCGGCTCCTATGACGTCCTCCGTATTGCCGCCTCCAAAGATTTCCCGCTCGAAAGGCGGCTTTTAGCGGTTACCGCCAATGAGACTGATACCGTTATCTCAACGGTATATATCGGGGTGTCTGGCGTCTCCGCCGCCCCGCTCGTGATTCCGGGCAGTGCCCGGTCTGCCTCGGTTACTTTCCCCGCCGATTATTCGTTTTTTTCCGTTGATCCTTACCTGTTTGTCGGTTTGAATAACGGCGACGGTAGCGGGGATGTGTATCGCATTTCCTGGCCTTCAGGTTTGCCGGTTTCGTCGTTTGATCTCAATACCGGGTTTAAACTCGGTATGAAAAGCATCGACATTACCTCTCTTTGCGCCGGCGGGAGTCCTACCACACCGGTCCTTGTAGCGGGTGCCGGCGGCAGGATCCTGGTCAGTCCGGATAACGGCCTTACCTGGTCGGAATCTGTCAAACCTCCCACCGGCCATGAGATAACCGGACTCGCTGTCCTCAACCATAATCCGGATACGAGTGTCTTGTTTGCCGTCACCGCCGGTAGCGAAAGTGCTTTTTCTATCAGCGACGATTCCGGGGCAACCTGGGTCCAGATCGGACTGATTGATACCTTGATCCCCCTGAACAACATTATTGACCTGGCGGTTTCCCCCGCCTCCCCGGCGGATCAAGGTTTGTTTTTAATAACTCGGAATGTATATTTCAGCCTGTGGCATTGTCCCGACGGGGCAGGGAATTCCTGGCGGCGTATCCTTTGCAGTACCCTGAATTCCGGAGCCTTCAGCCGTATTGCCCTGTCTCCTGCTTACGGTCAGCGCACGCGCACGGTCTTCTTGTATGGTTCGATCTCCAATACCCCTTGCATCTGGCGGTCGAAAAACGGTGGCCGGACTTTCACCCACCTCAGCACCCCGTACCCTGTTGATGCATGGGCGGTGTTCGACGATAATACGCTGGCTATTGCCGGATATGATGGCTCAAAGAGCCGGATCAGTCTTTCTGACAACGGCGGTTATTTCTACACTAACAGCGCCGTCGCCGGAGAACAACAGATTAACTCGGTCGCCTTTTCTCCGGACTATCCTCGGGATCGCACTTTGATCGCCGGAAACAACATCGGCAGGGTATTTATGTCGACGGATAATGCCATTTCCTTCAAGCAGGTGGGGCAGCAGTTACCGCTGGCTTCCGGATTCGGTCGGGTCAGTATCGCCTTCGATCCACGGTATGCCACCAATAGTAAAATCTACGCCGCCACCGATGTCGTTTCAACCACTGCCAGCCCCGACCGGATTTTCCAGTTGATCATCGGTAAAAGCCGCTCCTGGGAAAATATCGATAAAAGCCTCCCCGCTGGCAGTATCATTACCAGGATTACGCTTTCCCGCCAGGGCGTATTGTATGCTCTGAACTCCAGAGCGGTGACCCAGTCCCCGGACCGGGGTGGTATCGAACGTTCTCTCAATCCCGGCGAAGCGGCCAACTTTGAAACGGTTATTCTGGGCCTCAACAACGGGAATACCCTGATGGGGCTTTGCCTGTCCGGTAACCGCCTCTGGGCTATGGATATGGCGAATACCCGGCTGGTAACTTACGAAGATACTATCGCCGTCCCTGTTGCACCTCTATCTCCGGTCAACCTGTCTCCCGGGGTTACTCCCGAAGGGACGCGGCTCGATTGGAAAGCGGTTTCCGGGGCCAATACCTACCAGTGGCAGGTCAGCTTCAATGACAGGTTCTCGGATATTCCCGGCGACTTGCAAGGCTATTGCGAAGGCAGTTCGGTGCGGCTCCCCGCCCTGGAAATCAGTGAGACTTATTACTGGCGTGTCCGTGTCACCAAACCCGTACTTGGCCCGTGGTCGGAACACTTTTCTTTTTCGGTGAGACTCGGTCGTGAGGTCTTTGCACCCCGCTTGTTATATCCTTCTCCCGGTGCTGCCGGAGTCCCTTGCTCCCCTGTTTTTCAATGGAGCGCTGTTGCCGGTGCTGCCGGTTACGAGCTTCAGGTTTCTCCGGATATCTCTTTCAACGAATTGGTGGTCAAACGGCATGACGTATCAGCGATTCCGGATACCGCCTGGCAAATCGATGTCCCCCTGGATCCTGGCAAGACCTACTACTGGAAAGTCAAGGCGGTCAATCCGCTCACGGAAAGCGCCTGGAGCGCTGCCAGTGCTTTTGTCGTCGCATTACCTCCCCAGGAAACGACTGCTCCGCTGGCTGTAACCATCTCCCCGCCTCCCATCCAGCTAACCCCATTACCGCCCACTGTTATTGTAAACAATCCGCCGGAACCGGGTTTCCCGCTGGGCATTATTTATCTTCTTGTCATTACCGGGGTTCTGCTCGTCGCCCTGCTAACCGGTATCCTCATCGTGCTCCTTAAAAAACATATTGTAAATTATTAATTTAATTCTTATACTATTCACTTTAGATTTTTGTCGAAACTCCCCCGTCAGTGTATAATGAAGCTGTTTCTTAAGGAGGAATCATGGAAAAAAGTGACGTTACCGCTTTGGCCACAGCGGGGAAAAACGTTCTCGATAGTGTTGAACGTGTGATCGTTGGCAAATCTTCCGCCGTCGAACTGGTTCTGGTAGCCTTGTTCTGCGAAGGACATGTTTT
>JBBITI010000066.1:4362-13894 GCA_037440885.1 Dehalococcoidales bacterium
ACTCGAAGATGTGCCGGGTATCGGCAAGACGATGCTGGCCCGCTCGGTTGCCCGGTCCCTCGGTTGTTCCTTCCGCCGTATTCAGTGCACCCCGGACCTCCTCCCCTCGGATATCACCGGCACCTATCTTTACAATCAGAAGACTGCTGAATTTGAATTTCGCCCCGGCCCCGTCTTTGCCCAGATATTGCTCGCCGATGAAATTAACCGGGCGACGCCGCGTACTCAGTCCGCCCTCCTCGAAGCCATGGAAGAACGGCAGGTCTCCGTGGAAGGAGATACCCGTCTCCTCCCCCGTCCCTTTATTGTCCTGGCTACCCAGAATCCCATCGAACTCGAAGGTACTTTCCCTCTGCCCGAAGCTCAGATCGATCGCTTTCTGATAAAAATCAAGCTCGGTTATCCCAGCAAAGACGACGACCATCTGATATTACAGCGTTTTCGCGCTTCCAGCGTGATCGATGGATTGACCCCTGTTATCTCTACTGAAGAACTCCTGGCGTTGCATAATACCCGTCAAAACGTGGCTGTCCATCCGGATGTCGAAAAATATATTATCGATCTGGTGCATGCCACCCGGAACCATCCTCAGG
This sequence comes from Dehalococcoidales bacterium, assembly GCA_037440885.1. Lineage (GTDB taxonomy): Bacteria > Chloroflexota > Dehalococcoidia > Dehalococcoidales > UBA2162 > JBBITI01. The sequence goes on from JBBITI010000066.1 coordinate 4,956, forward strand.
TTGATCTCGGTGGCAGTCCTCGATCGATGTTGGCTTTATACCGCACCAGCCAGGCTTTCGCCGCCCTGCGCGGCCGGAGTTACGTCATCCCTGATGATGTCAAATACCTCGTGCCTTTTGTCCTAGAACACCGGATCATGACCCGGCAGCAAAGCCATTTGAAGGGAGCGACCTCCGCCGATATCATCAGGGAGGTGCTGCAATCGGTCAAAGTACCGGTGGAAGAAAACCCCGCTCCGGAAGTGGAGCGCTGATTTGGGCACTGGTTGGCTGATTCTCGCCTCTGCTCTGCTGGTGACCGCCGCCGTTTTACGCCAGGGCAGCTTGCTTCTGGTTGCGATTCTCTTGTTCATGCTCTGGGCTGTGGCTCAAATCTGGGCGAAATATGCCCTCCGCCGCATCGAATATACCCGGCGTCTCAGTACCACCCATGCCTTTTTCGGCGAAGAAATCACGTTCGAATTAAGCATTGCCAATCGCAAAATTCTGCCCCTCCCCTGGATCCAGATTGATGAAGAACTGGATGAACTGATGCTCCTTCCGCCTGCCGTGGTGACCACCAAGTCTTATCGCCCGGGACGGGTCGTCCTGCGTAACCTGATGCCTCTGGGCTGGTACCATCGCGTGAAACGGATTTACACCATGCGTTGCATGAAAAGGGGTTATTTTTCCTTCGGTCCTACGGTTATCCAATCCGGTGATTATTTCCGCTTTCGTGTCAATCAAATGGAGATCGGTTCGCCTGCTTATCTGGTGGTGTATCCGCGCATCTTGCCTCTCGAAAAGCTGGGTATTGCCTCACGGGATCTGTTCGGGGATATCCGCATCCGCAGGCATCTTTTTCAGGATCCGGTACGCGTCTCCAGCATCCGTGAATATACTCCCGGAGATCCGTTAAAACGCATTCATTGGAAAGCCAGTGCCCGTATCGGGATACTGCAGACCAAGGTTTTCGAGCATACCACCTCTTCCGATCTGGCAATGTTTCTTGATGTCCGGAGCGTAAAACATCCTTTCTGGGGAGAAATTACCCAGTTATTGGAGACTGTGACCATTGCCGCCGCGTCGATCGCCAATCACGCTTTCGAAAAAAGCTATCGCGTCGGGCTTTTTGTCAACCATCCCTATCCTGATAGTGCCCAGCTTATCCGCTTGCTGCCTTCTTCACACCCGCATCACCTCCAGCGCATACTGGAAGCCCTGGCTATGGTGAAGCCGACCGAATCATTGCCTTTTGAGCAGATGATACGCCGGGAAGCCGGCAAGCTTCCCTGGGTCAGCACGCTGGTCGCCATTACTGCGGTACCGACTCCGGAACTAATTTCTGTCCTGGAATCATTTCAACGCACCGGGCGTCCCGTTGCCCTTATTATCGTTGGCGGTGAAAAACCGCAATCCGGTCTGGATGGGCTTGCCTATTACCATATTCCTGCCGAAATCGCCTGGGAAAAAGTGGAGAACGTAGCGGTTGCGCCCCTTTCTAAGTAGATGAAAAACGTAATTCAATCAGCCGGTAAAATCGCCAGTGTTGACCACCTGTTGACGGTAGTTACCGTTCTCTCGGAAGTGCTGCGCGCTTATCCCTGGTTGCTGCTTCTATCCAGTTTCTCCATCGTGAACTGGAACGAACCTCCGGTTAGCTTTCTGTCCGCTTTGATCGTGATCTTTGCCGTAACCTTGGTCCTTCGTCTTACTCTGTCATACCGCCTGAGCCTGGCCGAAGTCCGCATTTCCGGGCTTGCCACCGGGATCATTTTTGTTCTGTTGACCACGCGCCTGGAAATGCATGGCGGTTACAGCTTCTGGGATATGGCATGGTTCGATCACGCTTCTACTATGTTAGTGCCTCTGGTCGCCGCTCTCGTGTTCGGTATTTTCCTCGTCTGGCGCGGTATCATCATCGCCCGTGAAGAGCTTTACACGGATTATCTCTATAAGAATTTTATCTTTGGCGTCGCCGGCTTTGTCGTCTTGATGATTGTCTGGGCGCTGACCCTCAAATTACACACCAATGACCAGCTTTTTCGCATACTGGTGCCTTATATCATCGGTTATTTCTTCTCTGCCCTCATGGCAATGGGGCTGAGTAACTTCCTGAGTTTACGCCGGGGCATGGCTACCCGTCCCAAAGCTACCGAACTGTTCACCCGCCGCTGGCTTTTGATACTCCTGGGTGTTGTTATGGCCATCTTGATCGTCGGTTCCTTGATCGCCAGCACCATATCCTCAAACCTGCTCTCACTGATCATCACTCCTCTTAATGTCCTCGCCGGCTGGCTCGCCATCGTTTTCCTCTACCTGGTCGCCTACCCGGTCGGCTTTCTCGTTGAAGGCATTTACTGGCTTGGCATGTTGATTCTTAACTGGTTGATGAGTTTGTTCAAAGCCACTCCCTTCCAGCAGATTGAGGAGATCACCTTCGGCGAAACAACTGAGAAATTGCAGACTGGCAGTGTCCCTGAAGCGGTCTTGTTGATACTGAAATGGGTTCTCATTCTTGCAGTCATTGGCACGGTGGTCTATTTTCTCTCTAAAGCCATCTTCCGCTACTGGCGCGGTCCACAGGAAAAAGGATATGAAGAAGTCAATGAATCGCTCTGGAGCTGGAAAGGGTTCGGTGATGATGTCCGTGCTTTTCTCAAAAATCTCACCGACCGCTTCCGCACTGGTGGCGCACGTGCCTCCCCGCCGTTAGCCTGCACTATCACCGAACCGCAATTCCTCGATATCCGTGAAATCTATCGCGGCCTCCTCTGGGAAGGGGGTCATAGCGGCTTTCCCCGCGCCCGCTCCCAGACACCCTATGAATACCAGCGTTACCTGGAAGCGCGCTTCCAGGATCAGAAAGTGCCTCTTACCGCTATCACGCATGCCTATGTTGGCGAACGCTACGGCCAGTTTCCAGCGGAAATTGAAAAAACCGACCTCACTCTGGTCCGCTGGTGGCTTGAATTGCGATCTGCAATCAGGGCTGCCCGTAACGGCTCTGACGAATAATCTTTCCGCTAAAATTCGGGTTCATCGTCTTTTCGATACAGATTTAGTATAATCATCCCGCCGTAACTTGAGGCGAAAATCATTTTCCGTTGACGGACCACTTCAACGCTTGAATTTTATCGTTCGTCATCGAAAGGAGTGCCTATGCTGAGCCCCTATCGCGTTCTGGACCTCGCCGGTGAACAGGGTCTACTCTGCGGCAAAATTTTGGGAGACCTTGGTGCCGATGTTATCAAAATTGAAAGGCCCGGAGGCGATCCCGCCCGCCGTCTCGGTCCCTTTTATCACGATGAACCGCATCCCGAAAAAAGCCTTTTCTGGTTCGCCCTGAACACCAGTAAACGCGGCATCACGCTGAATCTGGAAAACGCCGCCGGTCGTCAGATCTTCAAAAAACTGGCTCAGACTGCCGATTTTATCATCGAGACCTATTCTCCCGGTTACTTGAGCCATCTCGGTCTTGGTTACGCCGAACTGGAAAAAATAAATCCTCTCGTAATTCTGGTGTCGATTACCCCCTTCGGTCAATCCGGACCTTATAAAGATTTCAAATCGTCGGATATCGTCGCCTGGGCGCTGGGTGGTGAAATGGCTCCCTATGGCGATGCGGACCGCCCCCCGACCCACTTCAGCCACCATTCCCAGGCTTACCTTCATGCCGGGAATGACGGCGCCCAGGGAGCGCTTACCGCCCTGTATCAGAGAAACATCACGGGTACCGGTCAACACATCGATGTCTCTATCCAGGACGCTGTATTCCAGTGTCTCGAGCATATCACAGCCAACTGGGACCTCCGTCAGGCCGTTCCCGATCGGTCCCAGGAACTATTAATGGGCGCCAATCATCGCACCACCCAGATCTGGCCGTGCAAAGACGGCTGGGTTTCCTGGTCTCACGGGGGAAATTCGGTCCTTGCGCCAAGCTTGCCGTTGATCAAGTGGATGGAAAGTGAAGGTTACTCTAACGCATTCATCAAGAATTTTAACTGGGACCGTCCGGACTTCCCTAAAATTTCTCAGGAAGAAATGGACCTGATTGAAGAACCGACAGCCCGGTTTTTCCTCACTCACACCAAGTCTGAATTGCTGGAAGGCGCGGTGAAATACAAGATTATGCTCTACCCGGTATCAACCACGGCCGATATGCTGGACAACAGGCAGTTGGCCAGCCGTAATTTCTGGGTCGAGTTGGAACATCCCGAATTGGGCGTATCTATCACTTACCCCGGCGCCTTCGCTCATTTTTCCGAGTCCCCGATCAGGATATCACGCTGTGCCCCGCTTATCGGTGAGCATAACTGCGAGATATACGAGCAGGAACTGGGTATGTCTAAAGATGAATTGGTTGCATTAAAACAGGCAGGGGTGATCTAGATGGACAACGCTGTAAATAAACCTAATATTCAACCGGGTCTGCTGTCGGGTATTCGCATCGTCGACCTGACCTGGCATATGACCGGGCCCATCACCACCAAGCATTTCTCGGATCTCGGCGCGGAAGTTATTATCGTGGAAAGCAGCAAGCGGCCCGGGTGGCGGCGCGGCCCCCCCCGGACTTCCAGCACCGATCAGAATTGTACCTCTAAACTCAGTGTGACCTTGAACACCCGGGATCCGCGCGGCCTCGATCTGTTAAAACAACTCGTCGCCCGGTCTGATATCCTCATCGAAAATTTTGCTGGCGGCACTATCAGCCGCATGGGACTGGGTTATGATAAGGTCAGGGAACTGAAACCGGATATTATTATGGTCAGCACCTCGATGCAGGGTCAGACCGGGCCGTACTCTTCTCACCCCGGTTCCGGACATAAGTTGAGCGGTCTGGCCGGTTTTAACAATATTCTCGGCTGGCCGGATCGCAAACCCGGCTGGATTAACGCCTACACTGACTTTATCGCTCCCCGTTATAACATCATTGCCATTATGGCTGCCCTGGAATACCGCCGGCGTACCGGAAAAGGGCAGTATATCGATATGTCCCAGTTCGAAGGAGGTATCCAGTTCATGGCCCCGCTTATCCTCGACTACACGGTGAACAAACGCGTGGCCGGTCGACAGGGGAATACCTGCCCTTATGCCGCCCCCCACAATGCCTACCGCTGCTCAGGCGAAGACTGCTGGTGTGCTATTGCGGTCTTCACTGATGATGAATGGGTGAATTTCTGCCGGGTAATCGGTAATCGGGATTTGGCCCGTGACCCCCGGTTCTGTACTCTGCTTGCCCGCAAAACCAATGAGGCGGAACTGGATACCATCGTAACCGCCTGGACGAGTGTCCGCACCGCCGAAGAAGTAATGCTCAAATTGCAGGGATCAGGCGTACCGGCCGGTGTCGTCCAGACCGGCGAGGATCTACTGGAAAAAGACCGCCACCTGAAATACCGCCAGACTTATGTCTCGGTCGAGTATTCGGGGATCGGTTCCTACCGTACCCACCTCGGCCCCCATTTCATGATGTCCAAATATCAATATAAACTCAAAGCGGCGCCGCTGGTTGGCGAGCATAATGAATATGTTCTGAAGGGGATTCTCGGTCTTTCTGATGCCCGTTTTGATGAGTTGGCCAAAGAAGGGGTTATCGACTAGTTACCATTATCGGGCATATCGTCATTTGAATGACCCGCATGAACACTACTGCCACCACCGGAGAACGTGTATCCGGTGCGTTCCGTTAATGTTTTCTAGTTGTGGTCTCGCGGTAAATTACCCTTCGCGTTGCGTCAATATCCATAACGGGCAAGCAACTTTATCAGTTTATTTCGGGCATCTTGTCGCAACGGCTGGTGATGGCCGAAGCCTATAATCTCAAAATCAAGGTCAACCAGGTATTTCAGAGAAGCTAATGCCTGCGGCATGTCGCTACTGACCGTTCACCGCGCCGGTATCAAATTCTGGTTGCGATAATTCAGCGCATCGCCCACCAGAAGCAACCGGTACTGCGGGGCAAAAAGGCAGATACTGCCCGGAGTGTGGCCGGGCGTATGGATAACTCTTAATCCCCCCAAGATAGGGAATTCTTCCCCGCCCTGCAGTTGCGCATCGATGTCCGTTGCGGATATCCACAGTCGGGAACGAATCGGTTTCAACGGCTCTAGTTCCCGCGGTTTTTGCCGGTGTCGGAGCAACGGCGGCTCTCGACATTTATCAGCTATTTCGGCATGGTGACAGGCGACGCGTGCCCCGGTTGAAAGGCGAAAATCCCTTAAGCTACCAATATGGTCGGGATGCCGTAGCAGTTGGGACACATCAGACTCCCGGACTGGCTGGGATATCCCTTTTCCGTTGTTTTTTAATCCAATGCCAGTCGGTTGAAAATGTCATCGACGTAGCGCAGGTAATACTGGTAATCGAACAGCTTTTCCAGCTCGGTTCCCGGCAATACTGCATTGACTTCGTTATCAGCCCTCAGCAACGTGAAAAAGTCCTTTCCTTCTGCCCATGTCTGCATCGCATTACGCTGCACCAGTTCATAAGCTTTCTGGCGGCTTAAACCTTTGTCGATGATTGCCAGCATTACCCGCTGCGAGTATACCAGGCCGTGGGTGACGTTGATATTCTCTTTCATCTTTTCCGTGTAGACATTCAGGTTCTTCATCACGTTAGTGAAAATCGAAAATGCGTAGTCTAATACCAGGCAGCCGTCGGGCAGGATGATCCGCTCGGTCGATGAGTGACTGATGTCCCGTTCATGCCAGAGAGCGATGTTTTCCAGCGCTGTCAAGGCGTAGCCCCGCACCAGGCGGGCGATACCGCAGACTCGTTCGCAGAGTTCCGGGTTCCGCTTGTGCGGCATCGCTGATGAACCGGTTTGCCCGGCTGAAAAAGGTTCTTCCGCTTCTCGGGTTTCGGTTTTTTGCAGCCCGCGAATCTCCGTCGCAAATTTTTCCAGAGAACCGGCAGTGATGGCGAGTGTAGTCATGAACTGTGCGTGACGGTCTCGCTGCAAGACCTGGTTGGACACTGGTGCCGGGGCTAAACCAAGGAGGGCGCAGGCTTTCACCTCCACTTCCGGGGTTAATGTAGCATAGGTGCCAACCGCACCGGAGATCTTGCCCACGGCGATGACGGTACGTGCCTCCTCCATGCGTTTTAAGTTGCGCTTCATTTCCTCCACCCAGATCGCCAGCTTCAGGCCGAAAGAAATCGGTTCGGCATGGACGCCGTGCGTTCGACCGATCATCGGCGTGTGCTTGTACTTGACCGCCTGCGCCGACAGTACCAATATGAGATCGCGCATATCCTGGAGCAGGATCTCGGTGGCTTCCATCATCTGCAGACTTAAGGCCGTATCCATTACATCAGATGATGTCATCCCGAAATGGATAAAACGGGACTCCTCCCCCACGGTTTCCGCAACCGCATTCAGGAAAGCGGTCACATCATGATGGGTCGCTTTCAGTATTTCATTCATCCGGTTCAGGTCGACTTTCGCTTTTCGGATGGCGGGTATGGCGGACTGCGGAATGACTCCCAGTTCGGCCCAGGCTTCGCATACCGCGATCTCGACTTTCAACCACTTCTCGAATTTATTTTCATCGGACCAGACTTTTTTCATCTGTGCCCGGGAATAACGTTCAATCATTTCTTCTCTCCTTGCCGACCGGCTTTATACTTTTCTGAATGACTAATGTTATTTTATCAGTATCCTCGAAAAAGGAGAAACAAATCAGTCTTTAAAATAACGCAATGTCTTTCCGGTAATGACTGCCCTCGAAGCTTATGCGTTTTACGTTTTCGTAGACTTTTTCCCTGGCTTCCTTGATTGTTTTTCCGCAGGCTACAACCGTGAGAACCCGGCCCCCGCTGGTCAAGATTTGTCCCTTGTCACCCTTTTTCGTCGCAGCGTGAAAGACCTGGATGTCCCTGTCCACGTCACCCAGTCCGCTGATCGGGTAGCCGGTATCGTATTTCCCGGGATACCCCCCCGAGGCGATCGCTACGCCCACGCAGGCTTCATCGCTCCAGCCTGGTTTGACGGTATCCAGGTTCTGATTGACCGTGCCGAGGATTATCTCCATCAGGTCGGATTGCAGCCGTGGCAATATCACCTGGCATTCCGGGTCGCCGAAACGGGAGTTAAATTCGATCACGCTGGGATTCCCGTTATCGATCATCAAACCGCCGTAAATTACCCCCTGGTAGGTCCGCCCTTCTTTTTGCATCGCCTTGACCACCGGCTCCATGACCACGTCATTCACCTTGCGCATCAACTCCGGATTCGCAAATAACGGCGGACTGTAACTGCCCATCCCCCCGGTATTCGGCCCCCGGTCGCCGTCATTCACCCGCTTGTAATCGCAAGCCGGGACCACCGGCACGATAGATTTCCCGTCTGTAATGATAAAGGCGCTCATTTCCCGGCCTCTCAGCACATCCTCGATCACCACGGTCTCCCCGGAAGTGCCGAATATTTTCGATTCCATCATCGAGGATAATATTTCTATCGCTTGCCGGGTGTCCACAGCGAAGACCGCACCTTTCCCAGCCGCCAGTCCGTCAGCTTTGATCCAAAGACTGCCGCCCTTCACTGTGACGTATTCCTTGGCCTGCTGAAAATCGCTGAAGCTGACACTCCTTGCACATGGGATGCCGTATCTCTGCATCAGGTCTTTGGCGAAAACCTTGCTGGCTTCGAGTTGTGCCGCTTTCTGGGTGGGACCAAATGTAGGAATGCCCAGTTTTTGAAAGTGGTCGACTATTCCCTGAGCCAGGGGGTCTTCCGGCCCCACCACAATCAGGTCAATCCGCTTTTCCCGCACCGCTCTCGTTAACCCGGGGAAGTCGGTGGCTTTAATCTCCAGGTTGATCGCCGTCTGGCCGATCCCGGCATTACCCGGAGCAGCGTAGATTTCTTTTACTTTCGGGCTTTGCGCAAGCTTCCAGACCAGCGTGTGTTCCCGGGCCCCGCTGCCGACTACAAGGACTTTCAATTTATCCCTCCA
>JBBITI010000067.1:0-13568 GCA_037440885.1 Dehalococcoidales bacterium
GGAGTTCCAATCCCGCCGCTCTGGATTCGACAAGCTCACCACGAGCGGTTGAATAATATTGTCACCATGAGCGGCTGAATAACAGTGTCACCGAACGGTTGAATAATATTATCACCGAGCGGCCGGCTCCTGATACATCACCCGCTCAAAAATACACCCCCGTAAGATAATAAACCTCACCCCCGATACCGCCAGCCCGATGCAAAAATCTCTTCTAAAATATTTATGTAGGGAGATAAGGTCACCGCTGGAAACCCGATCCACGAGGGAATTGTTTTTCCCGGGTAACCCCAAAGGGTAGCGCTTGTGCTCGCCCGACGCCCCGTATTTGACAACCCTTTTATGACACGGTAAATTAACCTTATCCCTCCTGTACGAGGTAAGTTATGCTGAAAGATATTTTAAAGATTCTCCAGGATGATGCCCGGGCAACCCCGGAACAGATCGCCTCAATGACCGGTGACTCTGTTGCCGAAGTGACGAAAATCATCAAAGAAGCAGAAAAAGACCGCACCATCTTGAAATACCAGACCATCATCAACTGGGAAAAAGTCGATAGCGAGCAGGTTTGGGCCTTGATCGAAGTCAAAGTGACTCCCCAGAAAGACGTTGGTTTCGATTCAATCGCCGAACGGATCTACCAGTTCCCCCAGACGCGGAGCGTTTATCTGATATCCGGAAGTTACGACCTCTTTGTTTTGACCGTCGGCAAATCGAACCGCGATATTGCCGATTTTGTTTCCCAGAAACTGTCTCATATCGAAGGTGTCCATGAAACCTTTACCCAGTTTGTGCTGAAACGTTACAAAGTGGAAGGCGAGATTATCGACAGTAAGGAAAATGTCAAACGCCAGCCGGTAGTCTTGTAACTAGTCTGATTTATCGAGGTGATATCGATGTCCTCTGAACAGAAACTTGTCAGGTACCACATTTCCCGCACGGCCAGCCAGTTAGCCCCATCCGGAATACGGAAATTTTTTGATCTGCTGGCGGGAATGGAGGGTGTTATCTCTCTCGGTGTGGGCGAACCCGATTTTACTACCCCCTGGCACGTTCGTGAAGCCGCTATCCGGTCATTGGAGAACGGCATGACTATGTATACCTCCAACTCCGGTATGCCGGAATTACGCCAGGAGATATCCCGTCATATCAAGAACCAGTACGGTGTCAAATATGACGCCGGTGGAGAAATCCTGGTTACTGTTGGCGTCAGCGAAGGGCTCGATCTCGTTATGCGCGCGATCCTCGATCCGGGTGACGAAGTCATCGTCCCTGATCCGTCCTTCGTGGCATATTCTGCCTGCGTGTTTATCGCCGGCGGTACCCCGGTGTTGCTGCCCACTGCGGAAGCGGAAGATTTTGAAATTGACTCTCGCGTTTTGGAGAGCCTGATTACCGCAAGAACACGGGCTATCCTGATCGGTTATCCGGCCAACCCCACCGGGGCGGTCATGCCCCGGGAGAAACTGTTACAAATTGCCGGTATCGCTCGCAAGCATCGCCTGCTGGTTATTTCGGATGAAATCTATGCCCAGCTTATCTATGGCATGGAACATACCTGTTTTGCTGAATTGCCCGGAATGCTCGAAAACACCGTCCTGCTCGGTGGTTTTTCCAAGGCGTATGCCATGACCGGCTGGCGTATCGGTTATTCCTGCGGGCCGGAGGAAATTATTGCCGCCATGACCAAGATTCACCAGTATACCATGATGTGTGCCCCCACTATGAGCCAGGTTGCCGCCATCGAAGCATTGAAAGCTGGTGAAAACAGCATGATGGAAATGGTTGCTGATTATAACCGGCGGCGTCGGGTCATTGTACACGGTTTACGCGATATCGGGTTGCCTTGTTTTGAACCCAAGGGAGCTTTCTACGCATTCCCATCGATAAAAAATACCGGGATGAGTTCGGCGGAATTTGCCGAGAAGCTCTTGACCGAGGAAAAAGTAGCCGTCGTCCCCGGTTCGGCTTTTGGTAATTGCGGTGAAGGTTATATCCGCTGCTGTTATGCCACGTCCATGAATGATATTGAAGAAGCGCTGGTTCGCATGAGACGGTTTGTCCGGAAATACGGGAGTAAATAGTAAAAAGAGAACTGTTGCCCGGCGACAGTATCAGGATAAGTAAAATGAAGATTTTGGTGTGTGACCGCTGCGGTTTCGAACTGACGGAAAAGGATGACGTTAACCTGGCTCTTGAAGGCTCTGACGCCTGGCAGACTGCTTGCCGCGGGCGAAGCCAGGAACCCAGAGGTGTTTACCCCTGTAAAAACTATATCCGCTGTCAGGGTGAAATGCTCATCGTCGAAAAGAAAAAGGGAATACTTCGCCGTTAGCGGGACTATCTCACTGGTCGCGGCGGGATGCTAATCGGGGGAGGTGAGCCTTGGGCTATTTCCGGATACTCAGTGCCGTTCCCGGCTTTTTTCTCAGCGCTCTTGTTCTCATGTTACTGTGGAATGTGATCGCGCCTCAATTCAATCTCGACGGCATCGGATACCCTATGGCTATGCTGTTGAATATCACGCTCTGGCTGGCGGTTGCCCCTCTTGTCGCTGCCGGTCAGTTTAAATTTTTTGGCCTGTTCGGACTGGTCCCCGGATTTTTCCTGAGTTCTCTTTTCGTTATGTTTCTTTGGGGTGCCATCGCACCCCGCTTGGCGTTACCCGGTATCGATTATCCGCTGGCCATGCTGCTTACCATAACTTCCTGGTTAGCCGTTGGCCCACTGGCTTTCACTTCCTTCCGCTGGCCCTGGCGGCGCTAAAATTGAGTTTGAGGTAAAAACTGAAGATGCCTGCATCCGGAAACACAGGTGGCCGGAAACGGTCACCGGCTAAAATGAGTTATGCTAAAGCGGGTGTCAATATTGCCCGCAAAACAGATGTCATCGCTAATATCCGCAAAATCGCCGGGGCCACTCTCGGCCCGCAGGTTCTCAGCGGCGTCGGGTTCTTCGGTGGTATGTATGAGTTTAAAGGCTACCGCGAACCGGTCCTCATTTCCAGCGTCGATGGCGTGGGGACCAAGATAAAACTGGCTCTGGCTATGGGGAAACACGACACCATCGGTCAAGATATTGTCAACCACTGTGTCGACGATATCTTGACCTGCGGCGCCGCTCCCCTCTTTTTCCTCGATTACATCGGTACCGGTAAAGTGGCTGGACCTACTATCGAAGCCGTGGTCAAAGGCCTCTCCGCGGCGTGCCTTGAAGCAGAGTGCGCCCTTATCGGTGGTGAAATTGCTGAAATGCCCGATGTCTACCACGGCGATGATTATGACCTGGTCGGCTTTATCATGGGCGTTGTCGAAAAATCGAAGATCATCATGGGTCGCGATATCGTTGTCGGAGATGCGGTCATCGGCCTTCCTTCCAGCGGGCTTCATACCAACGGTTATACACTCGCCCGCCGTATTCTGGGCGATACCCGGGAAGCTGCGGCGGTGGTTTATCCTGCGCTCGGTCGGCCCCTCGGTGATGTATTGCTGGAACCGCACCGCAGTTATTATCGTGAAGTCCGACCGGTGCTGTCTTATCTTAAAGGAATCGCCCATATTACCGGTGGCGGTATTATCGGGAATGTTGCCCGCATCCTGCCCCCGGGTCTGGCTGTGGATATCGCCACGTCTGAATGGACGGTACCGCCGATCTTCCGGCTGATTCAGGAAAAAGGTAACGTAGAAACCAGGGAAATGTTCCGCGTCTTCAATATGGGTATCGGCATGATCCTGGTCTGTGCACCGGAAAAGGTAGCCCGCGTCGTCAGGGCGATTCCCGGGGCCAGCGTTATCGGCAGTATCGTTCGCCCGCGGGGTAGGGTTCGTGCGGTTATCGACGGAATCGGTTATCGCTCCGATAAGATCAAATAATACGCCCCGGACTCTTCTCCACTTTACGCGGCTCTTTTCAACTTGATCATCTATATTATCGGTTCTGCCGACTGGCGAAAACGGATTTCAGATACTGGCCGGTATGGGACTCCGCGACCATCGCTACCTGCTCCGGCGTGCCGGTCGCTACCACCCGTCCGCCCTCCTCACCGGCTCCGGGGCCGAGATCGATGATATGGTCTGCCGATTTCATTACGTCCAGGTGATGTTCGATGACTACCACCGTGTTTCCCATGTCGACCAGTCGCTCCAGCACCCGCAGCAACGCCGCCACATCATCAAAAGACAACCCGGTAGTAGGCTCATCCAGGATATATAACGTCCGGCCGGTGGCACGGCGGGACAGTTCCGCCGCTAACTTGATCCGTTGCGCCTCTCCGCCGGAAAGAGTTGTTGCCGGCTGGCCGAGATGAATGTAACCCAGGCCGACGTCGTTTAACGTCTGTAGCTTGGACTTGAGACGCGGAATGTTTCCGAAAAACGCCAGTGCCTGCTCAACTGTCATGTCCAGAACGTCGGCAATGCTCTTCTCCTTGAATTTGATTTCAAGTGCTTCCCTGTTGTAGCGCTTGCCCCGGCAGACTTCGCACGGGACAGTCACATCGGGCAAGAACTGCATCTCGATATTGATATAACCGTCGCCGCGGCATGCTTCACACCGTCCGCCTTTCACGTTGAATGAAAAACGACCTGGCCCGTATCCGCGCATCCGGGCTTCCGGGACTGTGGCAAACAACTCCCGGATTGTCGTAAATGCGGTAGTGTAAGTAGCGGGGTTACTGCGGGGTGTTCGCCCGATCGGGGACTGGTCGACGTCCACGATCTTGTCGATATGATCTAGTCCCACGATATCGTCGCATTCTCCCGGTCTTTCCTTGGCATGATAAAAAACTTGCGCCAGCCGCTTGTACAGGATATCGGAGATAAGCGTGCTCTTGCCGCTTCCGGAAACCCCGCTTACACAGACAAAAACACCTAAGGGGATCGTGACATCGGTGTTTTTCAGATTATTCTGCCGGGCACCCTTGATCACGATCGCCCCGCCGTTTCCCTTTCGCCGTTTTCGCGGTAAGGGGATTTCTTTCGCTCCACTCAGATATTGTCCGGTGATGGAGTTCTTGTTTCTGAGTATTGCCTCCAGCGGACCCTCCGCAATAATCTGGCCGCCGTGCTCCCCGGCACCAGGTCCCATGTCGATGATGTGGTCAGCGGCACGCATTGTTGCTTCGTCGTGTTCGACTACGATCAGGGTATTGCCCAGGTCGCGTAGTCTCTTCAGGGTATTGACCAACCGGGCACCGTCGGCCGGGTGTAAACCTACCGTCGGCTCGTCGCAGATATATAAAACACCCATCAGACCGCTGCCGATCTGGGTTGCCAGTCGGATGCGCTGGCCTTCGCCTCCGGAAAGGGTTGCCGAAGGCCGGTCGATGGTCAGGTATCCCAGTCCCACATCGCAGAGAAAACCGAGCCGGGAGGTGATCTCTTTAAGTATCTGGTGCGCAATCATCGTTTCACGCCCGGAGAGTACCGGATCGGATGCTCCGGATAACCTGGCGATCCACTGTAGCGCCTGGTTCACCGACATGGCGGTCACTTCAATGATGTTCTTGTTGTCGATTGTCACGGCTAGTGCTTCCGGTTTCAACCGTTTGCCGTTACAGACCAGACAGGGTTTGTTGACCATGTACCGCTCGGTATTATCTTTTGAAGCTTCCGATTCGGTGTCGTGGTATACCCGTTGTAAAGTCGGAATCACCCCTTCAAAGCCGTCGGTATGGTGTACAATTCGTCCAAAGCGGCGGTACGTTCTTGTTTCGCCCCCCTCGCCGTAGAGAATAATATCCACCGCTTCCTTGGGCAGGTTTTTGATCGGCGTCGTCAGTGAAAAACCGTACGCCCGCGCTGCCGGTTCCAGTTTCCACAGGTACCAGTTGTGGGATTGCCAGGGTCGGATGGCTCCTTCGCTCACGGACAGTTCCTTGTTCAGGACCAGTTCCGGGTCGATTTCCAGCTTGAAACCAAGACCGGTACAGGCCTGGCAGGCGCCGTGCGGGCTGTTAAAACTGAAAGTCCGCGGGGCAATCTCACCCAGGCTGATGCCGCAGTATACGCACGCAAAATGCTCGGAGAAAAGGATCTCTTCCCCTTCGATAATCGATATCAACACGATGCCGGATCCTAATTTTAACGCTGTCTCCACAGAATCGGCGATCCGGCTTTGCGCCCCCTCTTGTCCGATAACAAGACGGTCGATGACTGCTTCGATGGTGTGCTTTTTGGTCTTTTCCAGGGGTATCCCGTCAGCCAGGTCGAATACCTTGCCGTCGACTCTTGCCCGGGCATAACCGGCCTTCCGCAGGTCGGTGAAGATCTGCTGGTATTCCCCCTTGCGATCCTTGATAATCGGGGCTAAAACAAGGATGCGACTGTCCTTCGGCAAGCTTTGTACTGCATCGACTATTTGTTCCACACTCTGGCTTGATATCTCCCGGCCGCATTGGGGACAGTGCGGATGGCCGATCCGGGCAAACAACAGGCGAAGATAGTCGTAAATTTCGGTAACCGTCCCCATTGTCGAACGGGGATTCTTGCTCGGTCCTTTCTGGTCGATCGATATCGCCGGGCTTAGCCCTTCAATATAATCGACCTCCGGTTTTTCGATTCGGCCTAAAAATTGGCGCGCGTAGGAGGACAACGATTCTACATAGCGGCGCTGCCCTTCGGCATATATCGTGTCGAATGCCAGTGAACTCTTCCCCGAACCTGACACTCCAGTAATCACCACTAACTTGTTCCGGGGAATGGTGACATCAATGTTCTTGAGATTATGCTCGCGGGCACCTTTGACAATAATGGAATCTAGAGGCATCTGATCTTCTCTTGTACTGTTAATTTTAACACATCGCAACCCCTAACCATAATCTGTCGGTCATTATTGTCAGGACAGGCCGAAGCGAGTAATATTACGGGCAAGAATATCTGAATAACACTAATAAGGGCATGTATTATGCTTCAGGGTTATGCCGGCAAGATTCTCGATGTCGACCTCTCGAATAATCGCCTGACTGAATTACCGACAACTAACTACGCCGGCCGTTTTATCGGGGGACGTGGTACCGCGGCTAAATTATACTGGGATAAAACCCCGCCTCGCACCGCTGCCTTTGATCCCGCTAACTGCCTGGTGGTCATGACCGGTCCCGTCGCCGGATTTATGGGTTTCTCCGGCTGTCGCTGGCAGGTTTGTGCCAGGTCATCGGAAATGGAGCCGGAAGCTTTCTCTTATGCCAACCTGGGAGGGAGTTGGGGTGCCTGGTTGAAATACGGAGGCTTTGATGGCCTGGTGATTACCGGCAAGGCGGACAAGCCGGTCTATTTGTTGGTTACCGACAATAAATTGGAGATAAAATCAGCCGTCCATCTCTGGGGGAAGACTACCATTGCGACGGAGAATACACTGCATGCTGAGTACGGCCGGGATGCCCGGATCCTATGTATCGGCCCCGCCGGGGAAAATCGGGTTACCTTCGCCACTATGCTCGCTGCTGATAACGCCTCCGGTGCTGGCGGTTTGGGTGCGGTTATGGGTGCAAAGAATCTCAAGGCGATCGTTATCCGGATAGAAAACCGTAAACGGCCTTCAGCCGCCGCACCGGATAAAGTCTCCGGGCTGGCAACCCTGGTTCGTGAGATGCGGCTGAAAAATTTCGAAGACTACGGCCATTTCCTGCCGGGCAATATGAAATTGACTTCTTGCTATGGTTGTATCAGCGGTTGCACCCGTTTCATTTATCGATCTGCCGGTGGACGGATTTACAAGTCATTCTGTCAGGCTGGCGGCGTCTACATCGGACCGGCCATGCGGTATTACGGTCCCGAAAAGGGTGCCGAGGCAAACCGGTTGGCCGGTCGGTTGTGTGACGAATACGGAATTGATACTGCCGTACTCGCCTCGATGCTGGGCTGGTTGAGTGAATGTTTTCAAAAGGGGATCGTCACCGAAAAAGACACCGGTCTTCCCCTGTCTAAAATAGGCAGTATCGAATTCATCGAAACTCTTATGTACCAACTCTGTTATCGTCAGGGCTTCGGCGATCTTCTGGCAAACGGTGTGCTGCGCGCCGCAAGGCAAATCGGCAAGGGCGCTGGTACCCTTCGCACCGCCGCCTTGTCCCGTTCCGGGGAGTCTTTTGAATATGACCCGCGTTTGATGCTTGCCAATGCCATCTTCTACGCTACCGAACCGCGCCGTGCTGTTCATCTCCATCATGCTGTCAACCTGGTATTGAACCGCTGGGTGAACTGGACCGAAAATAAGTGGCCGGATGCTTTTTTAGATACAGCGGTATTACAGGATATTGCTACCCGGTACTGGGGTAGTCCCACCGCTGCCGATTTTTCCACCTATGAAGGCAAAGCTCTGGCAGCCAGGCGTATTCAGGATTATGCCTACCTTAAAGAAAGCCTGGTTCTGTGTGATTTAGCCTGGCCGATCTACCAGGTAAAGGATATCGATAACAGCATCGATTGTCTTACACTGGAAAGTCGTCTTGTACATGCCATTACTGGCAGAGACACCGATGAACAGGAGCTTTTCACTGCAGGCGAACGGATTTATAACCTGCAGCGGGCGATTTTGATCCGCGATGGTTGGGGCGGCCGGCAGGATGATACCCTCCCGGAGTTCTTGTTTTCTGAACCATTGTCCGGGGTCTTTTTCGACCGCCAGTGTCGTGCCGCCGGTCAGGATGGCGTGCTGATTTCGCTTAAAGGAACCACCCTCGACCACAACCGCTTTAACCAGCTTATGAACGAGTATTACACCATCCGGAACTGGGACGTTGCCACCGGCCTGCCGACCACAACCCGGCTTCGTACCCTCGATTTGCCGGAAATCGCCGCTGATTTGCATGCCCGGGGACTGGCAATTGACCGAGACAACTGATCGAGGCCGCCCGGGAATTACATTATTTGGATATCTGGATTCAGATCGCCGGTGTCATTTTTTGCCGGCCGGCAGCCTGTTCGTAGGCATATGCTATCCGGAGTATTGTTTCCTCGCCGAAGGGTTTACCGATGATCTGCAAACCGAACGGCAGCCCGTCGACGAATCCAGCCGGGATCGAAATAGCCGGTAAACCGGCAATATTGATCGGCAGTGTGCATACATCGCTGAGATACATCTGTACCGGATCACCGGTCTTCTCCCCGATCTTGAACGGAACGGTTGGCGATGTGGGCGTCACCAGGGCATCGAATTGTTCAAAAGACCGGTCGAATTCCTGGCGGATTATTGTGCGTACCTTCTGTGCTTTTAGATAATAAGCGTCGTAATATCCGGCAGATAACGCATATGTCCCCAGCATGATGCGGCGTTTGACTTCCGGGCCGAAGCCGAACTGCCGCGTTTTCTCCATGGCTTCCCACATATTATCTGTATCTGTATAGTGGTAACCGTATTTCACTCCGTCGTAACGCGCCAGGTTTGCTGAAGCTTCGCAAGGTGCGATGATGTAATAAACTGCCAGGGCGTGGCGGGTATGGGGTAAAGACACTTCCCAATCGGTACTTGCCCCCATTTCTTCAAGCTTTTTGATCGCCTTTCGTACCCCCTCCGCCACCTCCCTCTGCATCCCCTCGACGAAATACTCCTTCGGGATACCCAACCGGAAACCTCTCAAGTCCGGGATCAGGCTCTTCGTATAATCGGGTACCGGTTCCGGTACCGACGTCGCATCTCTTGAATCACGTCCTGCAATCGCATTCATCACGATAGCAGCATCGGTCACATCACGGGTTAATGGCCCGATCTGATCGAGAGAACTGGCAAAAGCCACCAGACCGTAACGGCTGACTCGCCCGTAAGTCGGTTTTAGCCCCACCACGCCGCAAAAGCTGGCTGGTTGCCTGATGCTGCCCCCGGTATCTGATCCCAGTGCATAGACAGTCTCCCCCGCCGCTACGGCCGCCGCAGAACCCCCGCTCGATCCCCCCGGTACCCGTTCTCGGTCCCAGGGATTATGCGTCACGAATAACGCCGAGTTCTCTGTTGAAGAACCCATGGCAAATTCGTCCATGTTGGCTTTCCCGAGGGTGACTGCTCCGGCAGCATTCAGTTTTTCAACCACCATCGCATCGTAAGGAGGGATGAAATTCTCGAGCATTTTCGAGGAGCAGGTCGTGCGCGTTCCCCTGGTGCACAGGTTGTCTTTGAAAAGCGCTGGTATGCCGGTAAGCGGGCTGCCTTCTCCTTTTGCCATGGCTGCATCAGCTTGTGCCGCTTGTTTTATCGCCAGATCACCGGTAACGGTAACAAAGGCGCGCACCTCGGAATCAACTCTATCGATTCTCTCAAGGTACGCCGTCGTCAGCTCGACTGCGGATGCCTGTCTCTGTTCCAGTAATTCTCGGGCCTCATGTATCGTTAAGTAAGTGTCCACCGTGACCCCCAGTTGACCGATTTCTCTTATTCTTCCAGTACTGCGTTGACTTTGATAAACTCGCCTTCCTGCCGCGGGGCGTTAGCCAGTACGTCTTTAACTGGTAACGAAGGAACTATGGTGTCTTCCCGCATCACGTTTTGCAGGGCGTTCGGCTGTGCCGTCGGCGCCACTCCGTCCGTGTTTACCCCGGATAGGATATCAAAGTTGTCCAGGATATTGGATAATTGCGTCTGCATTTCATCGACCTCGACATCGGTTATCCCTAACCGCGCCAGACGGGAAATATGCAGTACTTCTTCACGACTAAGTTTCATACTCCAACCTCATCAGCTATTCTTCGGAATTATAACACCGGGTATCAGGAATGACCAAAGTAAGCAGCTACCGGGTGTAAAGAACGGCGTGGTTTGCCCGAATCATCCGTTTACGTATATTGTGACCATCCAGATCATTGTTCAACAAGAGAATCGTAATTACGTTAGCTTATCTACTTCACGTAGCATATACTATTAAGCGATGAGTGATACAATTCTGGTCGTTGAAGATGACCGTAACCTGCTGGATACCCTGAAATACACCTTGCAGAAAGAAGGCTATGAAATCGTCACTGCTGTGGACGGGGAAGAAGCCCTCGAAAAAGCGCGCCGTGACAAGCCGGACCTGGTTATCCTTGATGTTATGCTGCCGAAATTGAGCGGTTTTGATGTTTGCCGGATACTGCGCCGCGAAATGTTCACTCCGATCCTGATGTTGACCGCCAAAGTCGATGAAATCGATAAGGTGGTGGGACTGGAAATCGGCGCCGATGACTATTTGACCAAACCGTTCAGCCTCCGGGAATTACTGGCGCGCATCAGGGCGATGCTGCGCCGTTCTCATATGAATGCGGGCTTGATGAGTCGGCAGGATATCACCCTGAAATCGAAAGATATTTCAGTGTCCGTTGACCGGCACCTGGTCATTAGGAATGGCCGGGAAGTCGATTTGACGCCTAAGGAATTCGATCTCCTGGCTTTTCTTGTCTCTAACAAGGGTCTTGTTTTTAGCCGTGATCAGCTTCTCGAAAAAGTCTGGGGATATGACTTCGCTGGAGATACCCGGACTGTCGATGTGCATGTCCGCTGGTTACGGGAGAAACTTGAGGACGATCCCGGTAACCCGAAAATCATCGTGACGGTACGCGGGGTCGGTTACAAGGTGGAGGGCTAAAGTGGCGCGTAGCCTGTTTTGGAAGATTACCCTTCCTACTGCTATCTTGGTCCTCGCCGGCATGGGCGCCCTCGGCTTGTACCTGGTGCAAACGATGCGCGCTGCGCTCGTTGATAGTCTGGAAATCCGGCTTACCGATGAAGCGAGACTGGTCGCCGGCTTCGTCTCTCCGGAATTCAGTAATCAAACAGGGCTTGATGCCCTTGCTAAGTCATTGGGCGCAGATATGGGGGCCAGAATCACGCTGATCGCTCGAGATGGCACCGTTCTCGGGGATACTGATGAAAATCCGGCCACGATGGCAAATCATGGCAGCCGCCCTGAAATAGCCGCGGCGCTTGCCGGTAATACCGGTCGGGTAGTGCGTTATAGCACTACGCTCCGGAAAAACATGATGTACGTGGCGGTACCGGTTACGTACGAGAACCGGATTATCGGGGTAGCCCGCACCTCGTTGCCGTTAACTTCAGTTGAGGGTTTGGTCGATCATATCATTATTACCATTGTTGTTGCCATCGCTATCGCAGCAGCATTTGTAATCCTGGCGACTGCTGCCCTCTCCCGGAATATAACCCGCTCCGTCTGGCAAATAACTGCCGCTGCCGAGCAAATCGCCGCCGGTAAACTGGGACGCCAGATCAAGATTAGCACCAGCGATGAAATTGGGCGCCTGGGTAAGGCTTTTAATCGTATGTCGTTGAGCCTTCAGGATTCGATGTCGCAGATCTCGGAAGAAAAAAACAAATTGCAAACCATCCTTTTCAATCTGACTGACGGCGTAGTTATGGTAGACCGGGAAGGCAAAATCTTGCTGGTCAATCCCAAGACCGAGAATCTCTTTGGATTTCGTGAAAGAGATATGATCAAACGTCCTTTGATCGAAGCCGTCAAAGATCATGAGATCGACACTATCCTGAAGCGGTGTTTAGCCGGTCATTCTTTGGTCGCCGACCAGATGGAAACCGGATTCCCGAAACGTTTCCTGCGGACAATAGCGGTACCGCTCGGTGAAGATAAGTCCGGTGGGGCGCTGGTTCTTTTTCAGGACTTGACCGAGTTGCGCGCTCTTCAGACCATGCGGCGGGATCTGGTCGGTAATATCTCGCATGAATTACGCACTCCTCTCGCCGGTATTAAAGTAATGGTTGAAACCCTGCAAAGCGGTGCCATCGGTGATCGACAAGCGGCGCAGGACTTTTTAAAGCGGATTAATGACGAGGTAGACCGGTTGACCCAGATGGTATCTGAGATTACTGAATTATCGCGCATCGAAACCGGTCAGGATAACTTTGATTTTCAATTGACTGATATCGCTCGTATCATCGAGGAAGTCGTGTCCCAACTGACCCCTCTGGCAGAACGCGGGCAAATCGCTTTGCACACGGTTCCGGGTGCCCTGCCTCTGGTTCCGCTGGATAAAGGCCGGATCCGCCAGGCGCTGGTCAATATCATCCATAACGCCATTAAGTTTAATCGCCCCGGTGGTACGGTGACCGTTGCCACCGCAGTGGAGGACGGCGCCGCCGTTGTCAATATCACCGATACCGGTGTCGGTATATCTGTCGAAGACCTGCCCCACGTCTTCGAACGCTTTTACAAAGCGGATAAAGCTAGATCGAAAGGCGGGAGCGGTCTTGGCCTGGCCATTGCCAATCATACTATCCAGGCTCACGGTGGTAAAATCAAAGTCCGGAGCCAGGAAGGCAAAGGTTCCACATTCAGTTTCAGTCTGCCCCTGGTACAAAATCTAGACCGTAAATCATTGCCGTCCAAGATAACCTGGACAAATGGTTTTGGACAAGATATACCGTAGATAACATATTTAACATTCTCTTAACAATTATTTAGGTTTTTCTTATCATCTACCGTATACAATAAAGAACCGGTAACACGTTATAAATTAAAAAAAACTTAACACTAAGATAAACAGTTCTTGAACATCGGTTGATACACTGAGAGTAGATGGTAAGAAGCGCTTCGAATTCGAAAATAAGGAGAAGGAAATAAGGAGAAATAGATT
>JBBITI010000068.1:0-13265 GCA_037440885.1 Dehalococcoidales bacterium
AAATTCGACACGGCCTTTTCGAGAATCCTGGATAACCCTGGTTAAGTCATTGGCAGGTACGACTGTACCTGATTTGGGATTAGGCATTAGACCACGACGACCTAGTACTTTACCGAGCTTACCAACTTTACCCATCAAATCCGGAGTAGCTATCGCGGTATCGAAGTCGACCCATCCGCCCTCTATTTTCTGGACTAGGTCATCTGCACCTACATAATCAGCCCCTGCCGTTTCAGCGGTACGGGCAGCTTCACCCTGGGCAAACACAAGTACTCGCACTTTTTTCCCCAGTCCATGAGGCAGCAAAGCAACACCTCGGACTTGCTGGGCAGAGTTTTTAGGGTCTAGCCCCAGTCTGAGATGAAGCTCGACCGTCTGGTCGAACTTGGTGTTTGCGGTCTTTTTTGCTAATTCCACTGCTTCTTGTGGCGTATAGGCTTTATCTTTTTCTATCTGTTTTGCGGCTTCTTCGTATTTTTTACCATGTGTGGGCATAATTTCCCCTTACTCGACTGTAATACCCATACTCTGGGCAGTGCCGGCTACGATCTTTTCAGCGGCGTCTAAAGAGTCGGTATTAAGATCTTTAAGCTTAATCTTAGCTATCTCTCGAAGTTTCTCACGTGAAATGTTTCCGACAGTAGATGAACCGGTAGTCCCGGCCCCTTTTTCGATGTTGAGTGCTTTTCTTAACAGGTCGGGTGTGGGAGGAGTTTTGGTCACGAAACTCAGAGTACGGTCTTCATAAATGGTGATTTCTGCGGGGATTATCTGGCCAGCTTCTTTTGCCGTCCGCTCGTTGTATTCCTTACAGAAAGCCATAATATTTACACCATGAGGGCCTAAAGCAGTCCCGACCGGCGGTGCCGGAGTGGCTTTCCCGGCAGGGATCTGTAGTCTTAAAACGGTCTTTATTTTTTTTGCCATGATCTGAACTCCCGGGCACTAGCCCTGTCTACAACTTCTCCACCTGAAGGAAATCAAGCTCAACCGGTGTTTCTCTACCGAAGAGCGATAGCAGTACTTTAACTTTTCCTTTTCCGCTGATAATTTCGTCTACGACACCCACGAAATCAGTGAAAGGTCCATCGACAACCCGTACGCTCTGCCCCTGTTTGAAACCAACCTTCACTTTGGGTGCCTCAGCGGACATCTGCTTCAGGATTTGACCGACTTCTTCTTGCTGCAAAGGAATTGGCTTATTGCCACTTCCAACAAAACCGGTAACACCCGGAGTATTTCGCACTATGTTCCAGCTATTATCACTCATCCGCATATTAACCAGAACATAACTGGGGAGTATTTTTCGAATAACAGTCTTTTTCTGGCCGCTGCGTACTTCTACCTCTTCTTCTGTGGGTACAATAACTTCACCGACTTCTTCCGCGGAGTCCATTAGCTTAATTCGCTGTTCGAGATTCCTCTTGACCCTTTCTTCATATCCGGAATAAGTGTGTATTACATACCAGTGTTTTTCGTTTTCTGCCATTGATGTTACCTGAATAGATAATGACATTTTCTTGAAGTTACGGGGTTGGATTAAGAAAACCCCATGCTATTAAATTCGTGAATCCAAAATCCACCAGAGCCAGAATGACACCTACCACCAACGTTACTAAAAGCACAATCCCGCTTAAATATATTATCTCACGACGGCTAAGCCAGGTCACTTTCTTCAGTTCACTGACTGTGTCGCTAAAAAAATTTAACTTAGGCTTGGCGCTACTGCTTTTAGAAGCGGCGGCCCTTTGTTTCATTTACTGACTCCAACCATGACCACAATGGATAACGTTCAAGTGCTGGACATTATAATGCCCGCGCTCGCAGCTATTTCGTCTCTCGATGAGAGGTAGATCGCTGACAGCGGGGACAGTACTTGTTTAACTCCATGCGCTGCGAATCGTTCTTCCTGTTTTTGGTCGTTGTATAAGTCCTCTCCCGACACTCAGTACAGGCTAGGTTGATTATAATTCTTGTATCGCCTTTTTTAGCCATTTTTACTCAATAATCTTGGTAACAGTACCAGCCCCTACTGTCTTCCCACCCTCTCGGATAGCGAAGCGGAGACCATTCTCGATTGCTACCGGGTAAATCAATTTAATAGTCATCGTTACATTATCACCAGGCATGGCCATTTCCATACCCTGAGGCAGTTCAGCCGTCCCGGTGACATCAGTAGTTCGAATATAGAACTGCGGCTTATAACCATTGAAAAACGGGGTATGTCGGCCGCCTTCTTCCTTACTTAGTATGTATACCTGCCCTTCAAAAGCAGTATGTGGTTTGATAGATCCCGGGGCGGCGATGACCATACCTCGCTCGATATCTTCTCGTTCAACGCCTCGCAGGAGAATGCCGACGGCATCACCCGGTTGGGCGTCGTCCAGTATTTTGTGAAACATCTCGAGACTGGTCGCAACCACTCTTTTCGGTTCATGATGAAGTCCAACCAGTTCTACTTCCTGGCCTGGTTTGATTACGCCACGATCTACACGACCGGTTGGAACGGTACCGCGGCCTTTGATGCTGAAAACATCTTCAACCGACATCAGGAAAGGCAGGTCGACAGGCCGTACCGGAGTAGGTACATATTCGTCTACCGCATCCATCAACTTCCAGATAGCACCGCACCACTTACATTCCCTTTTACCACAACCGCATTCCAGAGCTTTGGTAGCGCTGACACGGACGACCGGTGTCTTCTCACCTGGGAATTGCTGTTTGGTCAATAGTTCACGTACTTCAATTTCAACAAGCTCAAGAAGTTCCTCATCTTCCATGAGATCAACCTTGTTCAGGGCTACGACAATATAAGGCACACCCACCTGCCGGGCAAGCAGGACATGCTCTCTGGTCTGGGGCATTGGACCATCAGGTGCACTAACTACCAGAATCGCTCCGTCCATCTGAGCAGCACCAGTGATCATGTTCTTGATAAAATCGGCATGTCCCGGGCAGTCGACATGAGCATAATGTCTTTTGGCAGTCTCGTATTCGACATGCGCGATAGCAATGGTCATACCTCGGGCTTTCTCTTCAGGTGCATTATCAATACTATCGAAAGCGCGATATGATGCGGTCCCTACCTTCGATAAAACCAGTGTTATAGCGGAAGTCAGGGTAGTCTTCCCATGGTCGACGTGACCGATGGTACCCACGTTGCAATGTGGTTTTGAGCGGACAAATTTCTGCTTTGCCATTTCTTTTTCTCCTTCCAGTAAAAAGCCCACAATCGGAATCGAACCGATGACCCCATTCTTACCAAGAATGTGCTCTACCTACTGAGCTATGTGGGCACAATAACATAGCCAATTCTAGTTTAACATGTTGGAAAAGTCAAACTGCACCACTACTCAGCGGTAGACTCGCACCCTGCCGCCTGAGGCGGGAAGCCATACCGGTTGACTTTCGTTGCGGGGCTAAGTCACTTTATTATCAAATCCATATTAAGATTAATTGTTAAGGTGAAGTTTGTCAAGAGGTCTCGATGCTCGGTTGGTTATGTAATGACTTCTTATTCCACCAGTCTTCGCTTAACCAGTAATTCTGCCGCTAGAATGGAGCCGCCTGCGGCGCCTCGTACTGTGTTGTGGTGTAATCCCACAAACCGGTAATCGAAAACATTACAATTACGGAGCCGGCCTACAGTTATAGCCATACCGCTACCAGCATCACGATCCTTTTGAGGTTGTGGGCGGTTCAGCTCATCGTTGTATATCAAAGCCGGGTTTGGAGCGGATGGTAGTTGTAATTGCTGCGGAGAGGCAGAGAAATTACGCCATATATTTATAATTTCAGCCATCTCCGGTTTCTTCCCCGCAAAAAGAACGCTGCAGCAAGCAGTATGTCCGTCCGTGACAGGCACGCGGTTACAGTGTGCCGAGATCTTAATTTTATCATCTGGAACTATTATACCGTTTTCGACTTTACCCAAAATCTTCTTTGGCTCTACCTCGGATTTCTCTTCCTCGCCACCAATATAGGGAATGATATTATCGATGAGATCTATCGATGCCGGCCCTGGATACCCGGCACCGGATACAGCTTGTAAAGTAGTGACGATCATCTTGTCGATGATATAGCCGGCTTCTATCAACGCGTAGAGGGGAATCATGTAACTCTGGATACTGCAATTAGGTTTGACTACTATAAATCCTTTCCAACCCCGTTTTTTCTGCTGGTCGGGGATTACCGCCAGATGGTCCTGGTTGATTTCTGGAATGATTACCGGGATATCGTCGACAAGACGGTACGCTGAGTTGTTAGAAACAACAACAAATCCTTTTCGGGCATACTCAGCTTCCAAATCTAAAATAGACTGTTTTTCCATTTCTACGGCGGAAAAAACAAGACTGCATTTACCTTTTGCACCATCGACTTTACTGGCATCTTCGACAACTAGACCGGCAACATTCGCCGGAACCGGTTCATGCATGTGCCATCGTCCACCAACAGCCGCGTCATACTTTTTCCCGGCCGAACCGGGTGAGGCGCCAAGATAGGAAATTTCGAACCAGGGATGCTTCGCTAGTAACCGTACATAATTCTGACCGACCATCCCGGTAGCACCGAGGATACCCACTCTTATTTTTGATTCCATTTCAGTCCTTCCATAGTGTGATGAGATAAAAAAGAATTATAACAAATTCATCTTAAATCCGAAAAGCTGAAAGCACAAATAAAAAGCCGTGGCTGCACACCGGTAATAGAATAACGGAATGGACATCCCGGTCATTGTTTGGATTGAGTGATGAGTCTAAGTATCGAAAGAGTTTTTTACACCCGAAATACTAACGATACAAAATATTGCGAATAGTCTCATATGAAAGAGAGTATTCATCAGCCAGTTCTTCAATCGAGATGTTATGGCGGTACTTATTCCGGATTTCTTCATTTCGCTGGAGAAAGAACGTCCGGGTGCCGGTGTTTTGGCCCCATTTTTTGCGGTGACTTCTTTTGGGCACGTAAATAGCCTGGCCTTCAGCGTATTTCTGTAGTTCTTTCAACAGATCATCGGGCAGTATTTGTGCCGCGTTCCGGTATTTCATAGCATCTCAGTCTTCAGGAGTTGCGCACGAGAAACTCTTCGATTGAATCATATGAATCCACATAAGCTCCATTTTTTGTAATGGTCTCGATAATACGGGTTTCGAGCAGCCGGGCACGTTCCTGAAAATTGTCGAGGTTAGCGCCATCGAAGGCGCCCAGCAGGTCCATTTCCGGTAAGCCAAATTCCGATTGGATGACATCCATTTCACTCTGGAGAAAAGAACCGCGAATAAAGGCTTTTGCAGCGTCTTTACGTTCGCACCAATGATATACCTCGCGCCAGGCATAACTCAATTCATGATACCAACCGGCGAGATCCTGATAATTGCGGTTATAAAAAGATTTTGGTTTAGATTCCATATCGGCAAAAAACTGCCGGGTACTTTTAATCAATCTACGGCACAAATCAACAATATCCGGGATCGAAGAAGAGGCGATGATGGCAGTCGTAAGCGTCAGGAAATCATCTGGGATGTGCGGCAACTTCGCCAGGTCGGCAACTTGTTCATTATGCCCGCGGCGAAAATAGGTGTGATTGGCATAAGCAACGGAATGAGAGAGGTAGATGAGAATATAACCGGCGGCTTTCCTTACCTTATATAAAGTATCTTCGAAAGACATAGTCCGAAAAAGATCCATGGCAACGTCAATCTTCTGTAAAGCTAACTTATGACTATATCGGGGATCAGCGAGATGAGAGCGCAACAGGGACTGTAATGACATGAAGCGTTGTTTTTCATCTTCCGAGGCCGAATAAATGATAGTGGAATCGAGAAGTACCGCAGCGTTGTCTTCATCGAGATTGGCAATATTTTCTATACGTTCCCAGGACATGGGAAAGAGATCATAGCCAATGCCATCAATAATGAAGGTCCGGGCGAATTTGTTAGCTCTTTCAGAAGCCGGGAAATAATAGCTCATGGCATTACCAGGCCGGTCGATATCGAGCTTGTAGACATCATCACCGACCAGTAATTTGATATCATCGCAATATTCATTCTTAATCTTACTGATGATCCAACCGGCCAAACTTTCATTAACGTTTTCCATAAAGCAACCTCCGTAAGTCATGCGATAAAAAAGAATACTGGCAACTAAGGCATGCTTCAATACCGAATTTGGTTATAAATGTTTGAGACAATGGAAAACAAAAAATGAGAAGAAAGACTAACTGGTACCCGTAAGCCCGGCGACGAAACCCGAAGCCCAAGCCCAGGCAAGATTGTAACCGCCCCTTTTGCCGTCGACATCAAGTATCTCTCCGGCAAAGTATACTTTCTCGTTTACTTTTGATTCTAGAGTGTATGGATTGATTTCCGAAATGGAAACCCCGCCACTGGTAAATTCAGCCTCATTCCAACCGCGCGTTCCATGAACTGTAAACGCATATGATTTTAAAGAATTTACTGCATCTACCAGACTACCGGTAAGAAACAACCCCCTCAAAGCGACACATAATTTGTCAGGTAATATCCCCGTAAGCATATCGCCCGCCCCGAAACCGCTTGTCAGCCTTCGTCGCAGTTCTCGTAGTAATTGATCCGAACTCAAAAAAGGAACTAGGTCAATCTTGACTCCGACTCGCTTTTTGTGTTCGCGGTTCAACGCGATCGAAATAGCGCGGCTGATATCGAGAATACATGTACCGGACAAACCGTACTGTGTAAAAAGCAATTCCCCGGCTGCATGTTCTCCTCCTTCTTCACCGGTATCAAGTCTCGCCACTGCCTGAATACGTTGACCTTGTAGTTTTTGGCATAGAACGTCTCTAACAAGTAACGGCACTGCGGCAGGGACGGGATCGATAATCCGGTGTCCCAATCGCTCGGCAACTTTATAGATACTGCCATCGGAACCGGTCACCGGGTATGTCTTTCCGCCACCGGTTATAATCACTTTACTGCATTCAATCTTCTCACCCGTATCTGAAATAACACTAATAGTGTTTTCAGAGCTAACGATATCAGAGCAATTGAACCCATATCGTATCGGAACCGCCAGCCGTTTCAACTCCAGATCCAGAATTCTCAAAACTGTAGATGCTTGATTGGTAATCGGGAATATACGGCCGTCTTTGTTATAAACCTGCAAGCCAAGATCTCTAAAGAAATCAAGTATTTCGTTCTTGCCAAATCGGGCAAAGACAGTCTTAACCAGTTCCCGGGCAGACATAATATAATATGTCTCGTCCAGATCGTCATTAAGTAAATTACACCGGCCGTTACCGGTAACGAGTAACTTTTTCCCGATTCGCGTTGTCTTTTCACAGATTAATACGGGTTCGTTACGGCGTGCTTTACTGATGGCGGCAACTATCCCTGCCGCACCTCCACCGATGACTACTGTTAAGCTATTTTTCAATTTATTTTCAATATCACGAAGTCACAAAGATTCTACCATCTATCGTCAAAAAGTATTAAATTTGTTGAATCTCAGGAATACGCAGGTATGGAACAGGCATTCAGAATGAGAACAATTGAGAGAATAATATTATCATAGCCATTTTTACTAATATGAAAGGGACCATCTCTTTTTGAACATCAATTCAATAACCTGTCTTGAAATCAGGAGGTTCGAATAATGTCGGGGATATTGGAAGGCGTCAAGGTTGTCGAAATGGGGAACAATATTGCGATTCCCGCCGCGGGAGCTATCATGGGAGATTGGGGAGCGGATGTTATCAAGGTTGAACCATTCGATTACGCGACTTTAAATAAAATCAATCCAAGGTTGATATACGCAGTGCTAACCGGATACGGTTCGGTAGGACCGGATAAAGATGAACGCGGCTTTGACTTCACTGCAGGTTGGGCACGTTCCGGAACACAGCATTTGATGGCGGAGAATGATGGTACACCGCCGGCACAACGGGCAGGTATGTACGACCGGACAACGGGAATGCATACTGTAGCCGGAGTATGCGCCGCTTTATTTCACCGGGAGAAGACAGGACAGGGTCAGGAAATCGAACTATCTTTATATCACGTTGGTGTATACACCATAGGTACCGATATCCAGAATGCCCTGATGGGGTTGCCTTCAGTACCCAATAACCGGCGTAAAGCGAACAGTCCCTTATGGAATTCATACCGAGCAGGTGATGACCGATGGTTCCAGTTTGCCATGCTTCAGGCAGATGTTCATTGGCCCGGGCTGTGCAGGGCAATGGAGAGGCCCGATCTTGAAAGTGATGTAAGATTCAATACAACTCCGAAAAGAACTGATAACGCCGAAGAACTGATACGGATTATGGATACGCTTTTTTCGCTTAGACCCAGGAGTGATTGGGAAAAACGATTTAAAGACAATGGGGTGATATACGGACGTATCGAAACTCCTCAAGAGGTGGTGAACGATCCTCAAGCCCATGCAAACGGTTTCTTTACAGAAATTGATCACCCTCGGACTGGGAAAATGAAATATGTCACTACGCCGGTCGATTTCCGGCAGAATCCGGCTTCTATAAGGACCCCAGCACCGGAGGTCGGACAACATAATGAAGAAATCCTGCTAGGTCTAGGTTATAGCTGGGACAATATTTCTTCTCTCAAGGAACAACAGGTAATACTGTGACTTGTTTCCAGAGTGGTGGAAATTGGGTAATAGCATATAGGTGGGGTTTGCGCTCCTCCTGACGAAATGATACCTTACCGACAGTAAGCTCTGGCAGTATATGCACCGTTCAGCGTCTCCGTACGGCTCAACTCCCTGACTGCAAACGGCCGCTTTTATGAGAGTATATCTAAACCTTAGTTTTAGCCCCTTCCACACCCGGAAGTGGTACGTCCTGATGCATAAGAGTGTTCTGCAATTTACGGTAATTCACCTGCCTGGGTTGTATGCCATCCTTCACCGAGATAGCCGCGGCAGTACCGGCCGCTTGCCCCATAGCAATGCAGTGGGGAATCAAGTTGGCCATATTGTTGGCCGCACCGTCGGAAGAGAAACTCCGTCCTGCCACCAGCAGTCCTTCTGTTTTTACCGGTACCAGGCTTCGGTAGGGTATATAGGTATGCTTGCCGCCTGTTTCGCTGGGTGGACCCATTCGCGGAAATACGGCGATAGTATCTTCATATATCGTGGCGTTTCTCAGATCATCTTGAGTAATTCTTACCTCCCCTATAACACGCCGTCCTCCGCGTGTGCCTGTCTGCGAAGCAGTGTCCAGGATAAAACTGTTCTCAAATCCCGGTATGTTCTTCTTCATAAAGGCGTGACCCTTACGCATCATTCTACGCATACTCACCTCCAGTTCGGTCAGGTGTTCGACGTTCAGGTTATCGAGATTAGGAATCCAGTTGTTTACCCACATCACGTCGTTACGCGGTGAAGGAAGCGGAGCGAGCCGTGTCCCGACTAATTCCGTCATCTCCTTCGAAAGTGCCTGGGCTTTGTCGGGGTTCGCCTCTCTAAAATCACAGTACTTCTGGTAGTCGCAGTTGCCTACCCTGAATACCAGTGCCAGCATGGAACTTCTCGACGTGGGATCGAAACCTCCTTCCCATTCCGCCCCAGCTGAGGGAAGAAGATCTCCATCGCCGGTACCGTCGATAATCACCTTGCCCATAATGGCCTGCCTGCCGGACTTACTTTCGAAAATTATCCCTTTTACCGTATTATCTTCGACTATTGCCCTGACGCCCCAGGAGTGAAGCAGAAGTTTGATACCGGCTTCCTCAACCATATCGTTCAGGACGCATTTCAGGAGCTCCGGGTCGACCCATGCTGTATATTCGATCCTTCCCTTGTTCACATTACCCATGAACCTTCGCCAGTATGAAATCAGCTTTTCATCCGCTGAACCTATCTCGCTGCGCCGCGGAACGAGGACTCCTCCGATAGGGTCAAGCCTGTCTATCCATTCCTGTGTCAGACCGACTACCTGTTGTTCCTTGCCGCCATCGCTCATGTGAGGTATCTGGATTACGATACCGCCGGTAGCCATTCCACCGAGATGCCCGTATCTTTCCACAAGTACCGTTTTTGCCCCATTTCGGGCAGCGGCTATAGCCGCTGAATGTCCTCCGGGTCCACCGCCGACGACCACGACGTCCGCTTCTGTAAGTACCTTTATATCCCGCGCCGATTCCGTGATAATCCTGTCTATCATTTTTTACCCCTCAATATTCTTTGCTTTTAGACATTCCCAGTCGGCGACACCCTTCTAAAACGACTAAATATTCAACATCTGAGCTACTCTCTCACGATGATAGTCGCTATCACCGAAAGTAACTTCAGAGGCCTTAGCCCGTTTAAGGTACAGATGCATGTCGTGGTCCCATGTGTAGCCGATACCGCCATGAATTTGAATACCGTCAAAAGTTGCTTGCTTGTATGTTTCACCGCACCAAGATTTAGCCATGGAGGCAGCCATAGCCGCATCTGGATCGTTTACCATTATAGCCCATGCAGCGTAGTATATTATGGCTGTTGCTCCTTCCACACCTACGGCGACGTTCGCGAGTTTGTGCTGGATGGCCTGGAAGCTGCCGATAGGTCGTCCAAAGGCGATCCTCATGTTGGCATAAGCAATGGACGTTTCCATGGCCCATCGAGCTCCGCCCGTCATCCATGCAGCCTCAGCAACCTGGCCCTCCGTCAAGATTCTCTTCATAATCGGCCAGCCTTTATCCGGCTTACCCAGTACATTTTTAGCAGGGACAGTTACATTGTTGAAGACCACCTCACATAGTTTATCTCCAGTCATGGTCTTCAGTGGTTCGATTTGAATACCCGGTGATTTAGTGTTTACCAGAAGGAGGGTGACTCCTTCTTCCTTATCTTTACTGTTCTTGGTCCTGGTCACGCAAAGAAAGTAGTCAGCTACATGAGCATACGGCACAAAGAGTTTGGTGCCGTTGATAATGAAAAAATCACCGGAAACAGTCGCCGTAACGGTGATATCCGAAGCTTCTATACCGCCGCCGGCTTCGATAAACGCCAGGGTCAGTATCATATCGCCACTTGTTATGCCTGGGAGGAACTGTTGTTTCTGACTCTCATCTCCGAATGCAGCGATGGGACGCCCTGTCAATATCACGGTTGATATAAAAGGACCGGGCAGCAGGGCACGACCACATTCCTCCAGGAGTACCGCAAGATCCAGAAAGCTGCTACCGACACCACCATATTCTTCGGGAAAGACCAGCCCCAGCCAGCCAAGATCGGCTATCTTCTTCCACAACTCGGTAGAATAACCTTTCTCATCCTCCATCATAGCCCTGACCAACTTTTTGGGACACTCTTGTTGAAGAAAATCGCGAGCTGAAGTCTTCAGCATTACCTGCTCTTCATCAAGTTCGAAGTTCACTCTATCCGCTCCTCTACTCAGTGTACCTTGGAAGCCCGAGAGTCCTCTGGGCAATAACATTTCTCTTAATTTCGGATGTACCGGTCATGATGGTCCTGCCTCTTGAGGAGAGAAAGCTTCTTTGCCACATGCCGTTATCGATTGCGTGCTTACCTTCTATCAGTTGGCTGTATGGACCCTGCA
Organism: Dehalococcoidales bacterium; assembly: GCA_037440885.1. GTDB lineage: Bacteria > Chloroflexota > Dehalococcoidia > Dehalococcoidales > UBA2162 > JBBITI01. The sequence continues at coordinate 11,543 of JBBITI010000068.1, forward strand.
TATACATAGCGAAATCCTCAATGCGCTGGCCCAATTCCATGGTCAGAAGACTACCGACGGAGCTTTCAGGCCCCGGCGTCTTTCCTTGAAGTTGGCGCGTCAGGGCACGCAGGCCGATATACTTCCCTACGTTTGCTTCGATATAGAATTGCGCTATCCTCTGCCGGGTTACCGGATCTTCTGAAAGCGGACGACCGTTTCGTCGCGTTCTCTTAGCGAGTTCAATGAGGTTCCCGATAGTGCTCATGTATTGAATAGTTGAAGTTGAGTTAGATCTTTCGAACTCCAGCGTACTCATGGATATATACCAGCCACCGTCTTTGTTGCCAAGCATCAGGCTTTTTGGAATGCGTACGTTGTCCAGGAATGTCTCACCGAAAGCGGCTGAGCCTGTTATCTCTCGCAAAGGCCGAACTGTGACGCCTGGAGAGTGCATATCCATCAGGAAATAGCTAAATGTGCGATGTTTCGGAGTCTTCGGGTCAAAGTTGGTCTTTGCCAATAGGATAGCCCAGTCTGCACCCATTCCCCCGGTTGTCCATACTTTCTGCCCATTAACGACGTAGTCGTCAGCATCTTCTACCGCCCTGGTCTGACACCCAGCCAGATCGGAACCGGCACCTGGCTCCGAGAAAGCCTGGCACCATACATCCGCTCCGCTGAGTATTCTGGGCAGAAAACGCTTTTTCTGAGCATCATTACCGTGAACAATGATAGTCGGCCCGGCCCAACCAATACCCAATCCACCTACACCTGAGGGTAGGCGACGTTTGGCCATCTCCTCATTGAAGATGACCTGTTCCATGATGGTAGCCCCACGCCCTCCATACTCCTTAGGCCAGGCTATACCGATATACCCTGCATCATACAATTTCTGATGCCACCAATTGGTGAATTCGCGAAAACCATCCATCTCATTCTGCTGAGATGATTGCCCTCCTAAGCGCTGAAGTGGGAGTCCACCTGAACCGAAGCCGCCGCCGGCTCGACGCTGTCTTCGGCGGAGTTCTTTCGTGTTTTCATCGAGCCAATCGCAAAGCTCTTTACGAAAAGCTTCTTCCTGGGGCGACAATGCAAAATCCATTTCAGTTCCTTTCCCTGCTATCGCCAATATCCTCCAGCTAACGATACGACCATTTGCAGCGCATCGTTAGCTGAAAGCAAATCGTTGATAGATGACGGAAATACTAATATGTGAACAGGTCCAAACCACCCATTACGTGCAGGTCTTGCCCGGTGATGTATTTGGCTCCAGCTGAGCAAAAATAAGCCACGGCATTGGCGACGTCGATTGGCTCTCCCTGACGACGCATGGCTACTTTGGCTACAATTCGTTCCATCATTCCACCCGCCCCTTCTCCCTGCGGCCGTGGTGGCTGTCCCGGAATACCTTGAGGTGGAAGACCGGGTGGTCTTTGTCCCGGAGTGCCACTACCGGGAGGAAGTGGGCCCATCGAACCGCTGTGACTATCTACAACACCGATGGTTACAGCATTGGCAGTAATACCTACCCGGGCTCCTTCAAGAGCTGCTGTCTTGGCCAGGCCAATCAGGGCTGCTTTTGCGGCAGAATAATTCGCCTGCCCGAAACCGCCATGAGTACCGGCGATGGAAGAAATATTGACGATACGACCGAACTTCTTCTCTACCATGTAGTCCCAGGTCTCCCTTATCCAGTACCACGGTCCGTCGAGGTCGATCTTCAGCAGGTTCTTCCAGTCTT
>JBBITI010000069.1:0-808 GCA_037440885.1 Dehalococcoidales bacterium
ATCACGATATCGGAAAATACTGCTAGTAACCTTTTGACCTCGATTCTCTACTCGATATCACTGCCCCGTTTTCCAAACCAAATACTGATCAGTTAACCAGGATTGGCTAATTTGCCTATTCTGAAAAATATATAGAGAGAAGATATTCTTCGTGCAATCGACGAATTCGACAGCGGCAGTCGGGTTTATTCAGTATTCATAATAACCACTACCCGGGTGATTTGCTTAAGAAATTCATAAGCGAGATTCCATTGATGAGTGTATCGTTTGCTTAATTCTCCCAGAATATAAGCTTCGTCTAGCATGTGTTTATATCGGTTTTCATAATTTCGCTTTTCAATGTCTTGTAAAAGTATGTCAACCTGTTCGAAGATATCCATTAGATTTCTTTTTTTATGATTATGAATAAAGCCACATATTAATACTAAAGTACTACTTCATGACGTAAACATCAAGATTATTTATATTTACTTAAATACACAAAACCCCTCTGATGTTTCTATGGTTATGAAACAAATGATGGCGAGTGATTAAAGACATGCCTGAATTTTTGCGGGTAACCAGCGTCAGTAGTAGAAGAGGTGTTTAGATGATCGGGGAGTTGAATTGATCTTTGGTTTTGTTTTAACGAACCTAAGTTTTAAATAAGCTGCAAGGAGAAAGAGAACCGCAGTCGTGGAAGATTGCGCCGTTCTTCTGAAAAAATCTGCGGGATCTAAAAAGCTGTCCGCGGTATACCTGGACGGTTTCCAGTGTTTTGCATCCGGGGCATTGAACCAGGATATCACCTGGCAATGGGGCAAATTTA
>JBBITI010000069.1:818-13084 GCA_037440885.1 Dehalococcoidales bacterium
GTGCGGTTTTGAAAAATATCCGGTTTAAAAAATGGTTTTTTAACAGTCTCGATAGTGTCTAGCATCAGGGCGACTCCGGTTAACTGATGTACCGAACGTTACGCTCAAGCTACTTTACTTCAGCTTACTTCATCATAACTAAATTTACTTACCTGCAAAATAGGCTCTTCGTACCTTTTTTCCCCGAAAAATCATCGAAAACAATAGTACTTTCGGTTATGCTTGAGGACCAGCATTTCGGAAAACAGAAAAAAAGCTGTCATGCTGGTTGCGGGTTGTTATGTTGAAACAGAAGCGAAAGGATCGTGTTTCAAGAGAAAAACCTGTGACGGTGATTATACAGAACAGAGAATAGGCTGTACCTGTCTTTTCGTCTGCAATGATCGGGTTCCTCGTCGTAATTATTGTAATCGGTGAGATTGCTTTTCCGCATTAAAGTTGTTACAGGGGTTGATCTGGCGTGGATAAGGGGCGTCCCGGTTGACGTGGAACACCCCTTATTTTTTAATATTCCCGATGATTCAGGCTCATCAATTACCGGCGAACCATGACCAGGGTATGGTTTCCTGATATTTTGATTTGTTTGCCTACCATGGTGGATAGTGGTTTGCCATCCCAGGTGGAGTTCTGCATATCGATGCTTGATGTTCCGAACGAGTAGGAACGGCCGAAGGCAAGTAACTCGACGCTGTTAGTGGTAATAGAGACCGACTCCACGAGACGCCTGGGAAACTGAACGACGGCGGTTTCACCTTGATTGATCTGCGAGGGAACATTGATACCGGGGAGAAAATTCAGTTGCAAAGCTGCAGTTCCTTTGGCGATGTCCAGGGTGCCACAATTACGATTGTTCACGGTAATCGTGACATCGTCGGCCAGAATTACCGCAGCCGTTCCGACGACCCCAACCACGATTACGCCCAGGAGAACCAGGATAACGATAGCTATTTTAGCCATGCCTCGTTGTGCAGAGAGTAACCATTTCATTGTGTTGCTCCTTTGGTACTTATTGATAGGACTAGCGCTATCGCTCTTCACAGCGAATTAGACGGTTCAGAGCAACTATTTTAACATACCCAGAAATAATCCCGCGGCAGCGGCGGTGCCGATTACGCCGGCTACGTTAGGCCCCATAGCATGCATAAGTAAAAAATTACGGGGGTTCGCCTTTTGCCCCATGCGCTGGACTACTCTGGCGGACATGGGAACTGCAGAGACTCCGGCGGCACCGATCATGGGATTGATCTTTACCTTAAGGAATAGATTCATAAATTTCGCGATGAGAACACCGCTGGCGGTCGCGGCGGCGAAAGCCACTACGCCCAGACCGAAGACTTTGATACTTTCAATTTTGAGAAAGCTCTCTGCACTCATAAAGCAGCCGACACAAATACCGACCATGATGGTGAGAATATTCATCAGGGCATTGGCGGCAGTTTCTGCCAGACGTTCGGTGACACCGCTTTCGCGCAGCAGGTTTCCCAGCATGAAGAGACCGATTAAAGGGGCGGATTTTGGTACCATCAGGATGATCACAATGGCGCCGATGATGGGAAACAGTATCTTTTCCAGTTTGGACACTTCCCGTAACTGAGGTTTCATATAAATGGCGCGCTCTTTTTTGGTAGTGAATAATTTGATAACGGGTGGCTGTATCAGCGGTACGCAGGCCATGTAAGTGTATGCGGCGACGGCGGTGACACCGATAAGGTGCGGAGCCAGCGCCGAAGTCAGGAAAATAGTAGTGGGGCCGTCAGCCCCGCCGATGATACCGATAGAGGCAGCTTCCTGAATGTTAAAACCAAGAGCCAGGGCAGCAAAGAATACGATGTACACCCCGACCTGGGCAGCGGCACCAAGGATCAGGGTGCGGGGATTGGCAATCAAGGGGCCGAAATCGGTTAATGCCCCCAATCCCAGGAATATGAAACAGGGAATCAATTCACCCCACATGATCCCGTAAGTAAAAACGCGGGCGATGATTCCTACCGGTTCGCCACCGATGACGTAATAATCATAAGTCTGACCGTTGGCGACGGTTTCCATCAGCCCACCCAGGGGCAGGTTGACCAGTAACACACCAAAGCCGATCGGTACTAAAAGGAGCGGTTCGAACTTATATTTGATACCAAGAAAAAGGATGGTCAAGCCGATGAGAATCATTATCAGCGCGCCCGGGGTGAGTGCCAAAAAGCCGATATCCCAAGAGATGTTCATTTGCTGTTCCTTCTTATCCTTCTTAGACTTTGTTGTCCTTCTTTAGATCAGGTTGTTTTGTGGTGCGGTTCCGAAAGATTAAACCCACAAGCCAGATGATCACCGCCAGTATGATCAAAATAACGAAAACGAGCAACATACCGATTATCCCGGTTCTAATGGCAAAACCCCAGTCTACCATTTCTGTCTCCTCTCGGTTCTACGGATGAATGATATTTGATGATTAACGGTTAATAATACAAGGATCATTACTATCAGTAAGGATGATTATATGATTATAGAAGAATCCATGCAAGGAAAAAAATTGGTTATCTGAAAATTGAGATTCAAAGCATCGGCATTATTGTTGAAATCCATCAGCCACAAGATATTATGTCCTTATTAACACAAACGTGTCTCGGAGTCAGTTGCCGGTAAGGTGAAAACAGCCGGCTAAAATGGTTAACGTTTTGTAACCAGGATTATAGGATGTGTGGTCGGCAAGGTTATTGACCGTTAGTTTATGTTGTGTTATATTGCAAGCGTCGAAATCAGGGACAGATAGCGACTAGGCTGCTGACTGATATACAAAGGGAGGAAATGTGAAAAGTAGATTCTGGTTAGTGTTTTCTTGTTTGCTCGTCATCACTCTTCTTCTTGTCTCCTGCGGTAAAACGCCTGGTGTCACAACGACGAGCCCGACAACCAAACCAACGGCCACTACCGCGGCAACGACCACTACCGTGCAGGTTCCGTCCGACAAGCCGCAATACGGCGGTACGCTCACACGTATCCTGGGATCGGATTCGGGCATCTTTGATCCGGTGACGCAAGGCCAGCTCATCGGTCCGGCTTGTGCATGGTTTGTCAATGAACAATGGATTTGCTACGACTGGACGAAGGGCTTATTCGGTACCGGTGCGACGGACTGGATGAACCCGGGGTCCGGGCTTGATGATTTCGGGCCGTATCTGGCCGAGACAGTGGAATATCCTGAACCGGGGAAGATCGTGATGAAGGTCCGGCAGGGTGTCCGCTACGGGCTGAATCCGAAATTCGAAGCCAGCCGCCTGGTTGCCGGACGAGTAATGACTGCCGACGACTGGGTGAAGAATGTCGACAAATTTATCAATCATCCCCGGGCGTTCGTGCGCATGGTCGAACCGGTTGCCGCTGCGAATACGGTCGTGGAAAAGACCGGGCCATGGGAAGTAACTTTTACGTGTAAAAAAGACTCGCTTCGGGCATGGCACTGGCTAGCCCACGGCGGCGGATATCATTTCCAGTTCCCGCCGGAGCTATGGGATAGATATCCTAATCTCCAGGACTGGAGAAACAGCGTCGGCACTGGTGCTTTTATGCTTGACGACTATGTTCCGAACAGCCAGATCACCCTGGTCAAGAATCCCAACTTCTGGGGAAAAAATCCTCTCGGACCGGGCAAAGATGACAAACTGCCCTACATTGATGGTATCAAGATGTTTTTCCTGCCCGATATTTCATCCCGGTTAGCCGCTCTGCGTACCGGAAGGGCAGATATTCTCGAAAACGTGGTGTCGGATGATGCGGTAAGCCTCAGGAGAACATCCCCGGACCTGAAAAATGCCAAGTTCCTGCCGGGGACGGTGATGGTCGTTGGAATGCGAATTGATAGACCGGAACTCCCGTACAAAGACCAGAGGGTACGACAAGCATTGAAGCTGGCATTGGACTACAAAGGAATGGCTCAGGTCATCTACGGGGGCGATGCCGAGATTCATGCCTATCCGATCAACAAGACTTTCAAACGGGCTTATGCACCGATGGAAGAACTGCCGGCTGCGGTGCAGGAATTATATAGTTTTAAACCAGAAAAAGCACGCGCTTTGCTAAAAGAAGCCGGTTATCCGAATGGTTTCAAATGTTCAATTGTCTGCAGTAACGACACTGTCGTCGTCGATGTCATGTCGACTTTCAAGGCGATGTGGGCGAATGTGGGTGTAGACCTTACTCTCGATATCAAGGAATTCGCTGTATACAATGCCATCTCATTCGGGAAGACGGCAACCGATATGATTTATTCCGGCTGCTTCGGTATATTCCCTTCTTATCTAAATATGGGTAACTTCACAGGAGTGGGAATAGCCAATCAGAGCCGCATTAATAACCCATATGGTTCCGAGCCAGAGATCACGAGAATATATGAAAAAGAACAGGCGATAGTTCTACAGGATCCGGCTGGTGCCGACAAGATTATCCGTACAGAACTGATTCCCTACGTCCTTGAAAAAGTTTATTACATACCGTCGCCGGTTCCTTACCAGTACCAGTTCTGGTGGCCCTGGGTGAAGAACTTCTACGGAGCTACCAATCCGCTGTTCTGGCAGTACTTCTGGGTTGATCAGACTTTGAAAAAATCGATGACTGGCAGGTAATACCAGAAAATTGACCTGAAAAGGACATCCATCATCAGGTGGATGTCCTTTTTTTTGGAAAGCGAAATATTATTTAGTATTATTAAAGCCTCTGAAATCAGCAGGCTGTCGATATTGGAGGGTAAGGAGAAATGAAAGTACTGGCAATCAACGGAAGTGCACGCAAGAAAGGGAACTCCGCTACCATGCTGAAATATGCTGAAAAAGGGGCGAAAGAAGCGGGTGCAGAAACAGGATTGGTCCACCTTTTCGATCTGGATTACAAAGGGTGCCGTGGGTGCCAGGCGTGTAAACTGATCGGGGGCAGGAGTTTCGGTCGCTGTGCCCGGAAAGATGACCTGACTCCGATACTCAGCGAGGCGATAGAATCAGATGTATTACTTTTCGCTTCGCCGATCTATTTTAATGATGTTACCGGTATGTTGCGTTCTTTCTGGGAGCGTTTCTGGTTTCCGGCGATTACTTATACCAAAGAACGAAAATTGCTGTACCCAAGGCGGATCAAAGTAGGGATGATTTTTACCACTAACGCTCCCGACGGGTTCTATACCGATTATTATAACGGGTTAGTGCGTACTTCATCGTGGATAATCGGGGAAACCGAATACGTAAGCGCCGCAGAAACCTGGCAGTTTAATGATTATGCCAGGTATGCTGCAGATATGTTTGATGTGGAAGCGAGGAAGCGGCGCCGGAAAGAGATATTTCCGGAAGATTGCAAGAAAGCCTATGAAATGGGCAAACGGTTGGCATCGTCTGTTTAAGCGAATAATGTGTTCGCGGATGCTGGTTTTTTATGATTGTGCGAGGTTGTATCAAGTTGACATAACTGTCGCTTTTAATTAATAGGTAATCTTGATCGCTGCCCGTAGTAAGAAGTAAAGGGCACTTCCACTTCAGAAATGCCCTCTTACAGTATCTGTAGCTGTTGCTACCTTATTCAGTTCGTAAAAATAAGCGGTTTAAGCCTTGGGTTTTAACTGTTGTTCGGCGATATTCCCGGCAATGGGGACTTTGTATTTCTGTCCCTGGTAAGCCTTGATCATCAGGATAATCCACATGATAATGGCGATGACCCAGATGACCCAGGCAAGAATCCAACCGATGACAGGAATAAAACTGAGGATAATGTTGACGATAGTGACCGCACCAAAGAAGATAATTGACTGGACAGCGTGGAAACGAACAAGCTGATTTTCTTTTTCAATGATAATGAAGATAATCCCTGTTATCCACCACCCAAGATAACACAGCAAACCTGCCACGTTGGGTTGAAGTCCGGTACTGGTCTTTCCGGTTGAATCGCTCATCAATTCCTCCGATATATTTATTCGTTCCCGTTGCTCACAACAAATCAGGTCATATCTTGTGATCGAATGGTATCATTACGTTCATAATAATGTCAATAACTTGTAAGCGTCCATAACTAATAATTATCATATTTTTAGTTCAAAATCCGGAGTCGGGTGCCCGGGTCGCCTGGCGGACGAAGGAAGCTTCAAGGAGTTCATGCAGTTTCGCTTCCAGTTGAGTACCGATTTCCCAGAGACGGCGGTGTTGATGCCGGTTAATCGACTTGATTTCAAACGGTTTTAACTCTTCAGATAATTTACGATACTCGTCATCGAGGGCTAGAAACTCGTAATAAAGGCGCTCCCGGGTTGCTCTATCGATAATCGCCATAACAATCAAGATCTCCTTTCTTTCGTCTGCGGACTATTCAAACTGGCTTATACCAAATAGCGAAATGATACAACCGGTCAGGCAGTACAACCCGATGGCGGTAGAGAGGTAAACAAGAACCGCTTTTTCTTTGTGCTTTGCCACACTGATGATACCGGTCGCGCTGGCGGTTGCGGCGATGAATGCTCCGACAATCGTAAAAGAAATCGCCAGGATAATACTATAGTCGGGCTTGTGGCCGACGATTATTTCAGAGAGAACGAAAAAAAGGATATAAGCAACCAATAAGATATTGGACCATATTCCGGTAGGGGTGCGGGGAAAAAATCTCATTCTGGAATCCATGATCAGCACACTCTCTTCCGGATCGGTATTTCAGGTCAATTATACACGCGGAGTAAATCGGGTAACAAACATAATGGGTTCTTACAGTCGAGGAAATCTAAAATATGGTGATAAAATAGGCGGAAAAAGAAGCGTTCTTTATTGAATATCCTGTCGGATAAGAGAAAACAAAAAGGAGTGTGTTGAATGGATTATTTCAGATCAAGTTTTTATCACCAATATACGCCACTAACCAGGGAGCAAATTCTGGCAAAATTAAAACCGACGCCGGCGGCGAAAAGTGTTTCCTCGCTTTCGGATACCATCGCCGGGAAATCAATAAACATCGTCCTTGATCAGGGACCAACACTGGAATACAAATTTCTATCGGGAGACAAACTGGAGTTGTCGGAGGGAAAAACCGCAGTCATAACTGCACCTTACTCGGCGAAGGAACTGGAGGGAGTGGTGCTTTTCACACATATGATACCGGATACGGTGCGTGGTTACGGGATTATCTATGATACAAGGACGAATCTGGTCACGGCTTATGAACTATGGTTCTGCGGATTCGAGCCGGACCAACGAGAGGTGTGGCGGCATATTATGTTCGGGTATGTCGCTACGGACACTCCGGCACCGTCGGAACGCCACGCTCTCACCAACCGTATTGAAGGAAAAGGAACTTACTGGAAAAACGATAATGGGGTTGAGATGCTTTACTTTTTCCCGTCGGTAGTCTGGTCATCGTTTCTGGAGTTAAGCGATCCCCTTGGCGGGATTACTATGACGGCGCCATCCGATTACCTCAAGATAAACGATCGCTTGTACATTTATTCAAGGGTGGAGCAGGAATACTCGGGGACTTTCACTCTGGAAGTAATTGACCTGTTTACGGTCCGACACATCGGGATGCGACTCGGGTTTGACAAGGGGGACACCCTGGATTACAGCATGTACTACGGGGTAGGTGAGATCACCGGACAATCGACTAATCTGGAACCGCTGACTGATTACGGTACGGATATTCCGTATAGCGAGGGCCATCGCAAGCAGATTAACCCGCAAAACAAGGGCGTGCGGCCGTCTTATCGCCCGCGTTTTATGCATCGAGACTACAGCAAAGCCGAAGTAGACGAAATAATCAGAACCAACAGCAAAATATTTGAAGGACAATCTATCATGTCGAGTTTCCATACAATGGAAGCATCCGACTTCATGGTCGGCAAAAAGTTCGTTCTCCGTTATGACAACGGCCCGGTCTGGGAATATGATGTCATTGACAGGTTGCACCTGAAGTGGCGCCGGGAAGGTGAGGACACCTGGCATGCTGAATTGTACCAGGGGTATGAAGTTGCCAAAGATATTATCTTGTTCTGTCATATCTGTACGGGAAGTGATCCATTACGATGCCTGACCCATGCAGTGGACTTTTCTCATGCCCTGGCAACCTGCGTGGATGCTCAAATGGGCAACGGACGTAAACCATGGGAAGTAGGTCACCGGGCAATATTCGGTGTCATGGAAATTGAAGGTGGTCCGACACCGCCGGCAGTAGAACGACACCGTTTCACAACGGAACTGGTCGGCAAGGCATTTTCATGGACTTACGGAGAATTCATGCAGTCGATCCACGTTTACAGTTCACCTGACTCATATTCGTGGACAATTATGATGGGACGCAATACCGGAGGCTGGATGTGGAGTTCACCCTGCCTTTATGTGAAATTACGCGCGGATGCCTTTCTGATGAGCTGGACAGAGGATACGTGTAACGGAAATCAAGGTACATTTGTACTTAATCCCTGGATCATGCATGACGCCGGTTTCTTCTTCGGCGTCGGCGATAGCCCGGGCAGTAAAAGTGATTTGCACCTGACGCCGATGGGCGCTTTCGCCCGTCCGCTGCACGGGTTCGATATCATGAAGTACTTTGAAAAGAAGCGAAAAGAATATTGAAGCTTGTTCTCAGGATGATCTGCGTTATCAACTTTTCATAATGATGAGAAAGATCCGAATTTGTCGGATAACGAAAGGGGTGGCAAGAGTGTTTACTGCCAGACCAAGCGCATAAGCCGCTTTCAAGCAAATTGGAATTACTCCGTGTTATTATTTAGGGGTTAGATAGGCGGTAGTGGAATTACCCTGTTATCGTGTTTCTCCAATCGTTATTTGCGATAATATTGAAATTCCTGGCTTGGTGCAACTGCTGGTGGACAAGCATCTAGCAGTAAGATTCGGGATATTAAAGTAGACTGAATGAGTGCTACTCAAAATAATGATAAATGGAATCAGCAGCAATTTATTCTGAAGATAAATTGTCTACGATAGAATTGTTTCAGAGGGGGAACAAATGAGTTACGAAATAGAAGTTAAACTTCTGGAGATTACCCCTGATAGCGAAAACCTATTGGAGAGAGCAGGGCGTATTTGCTATAACAGCCTGGATAAGCTGGGCACCAATGAGAACTGGTTGCAGTCGAGAATTCAGCAGGGGCATGAAAGCCTAATCGAACATGCCTCCGCCACCTTTTATATCAAGGCGTCCCGCACCCTCACCCATGAACTGGTGCGCCACCGCATCGCCAGCTATTCCCAGCGCAGCCAGCGCTATATTAAAGAAACGAAAGCGAACTACATTACCCCGCCCGAACTTTCGAAGGAAGTGAATCCCGAAAATGCGCGGGTATTTGAACATGCGATGTCTGTGGCATGGGATGCATATCGCAGACTGCTGGATGCTGGTATTAAACCGGAGATCGCCCGTTATGTACTGCCGAACGCCTGTGCCACCGAGATAATCTGCACCTGGAACTTCCGCGAGATAAGGCACATCATCAAAATGCGCACCAGTCAAGCGGCGTTGCCGGAGTTCCGTGAAGTAGCCGAGAAGATAAAAGATATCATGAAAGGGCAAGCCCCGAAGGTCTTCGGGGATCTGTGAAAATATTATTGATGTATTTATCGAAAGGGAAATATTTGAGAGAGATTGATGAAGTCAAAACCGGTTTCGTAGATTTTATCGGGGCAAGAGTTGGTCAGGCGGCTTGTCGGTGAACCCGAGTAGATTTCAGCTTCGTAATAGTGGCAGGGAGACCTTGCGTGTTCATGGAACAACGATACAATGGAACTGGTGTGTGAAGGATATTCAATACGTACTCCAGGAGGTAGCATTTTGAAGATTGGGATTTTGGGCGCTGGCGCCATGGGTTCGATGGTGGGAGCTTACCTGAAAAGAGGTGGCGGAGAAGTCTACTTTGTGGATCCCTATGAGGCACATATGAAGGCCGTCAGAGAGAATGGCCTGCATATGAAGATCCAGGGACGTGAGGAAATAGTCAGGATTGACGGAGCAACAGGGAATGCCGCGGAAGTAGGCATATGTGATGCGGTGATCGTTCTTGTCAAAGGTATGACTACCAGGTCTTCGGTGGAAGACAACCGGGCGTTGATGGGGAAGGACACCATCACGGTGACACTGCAAAACGGGATTGGCAACGTGGACATCCTTAGAGAGCAGTTGCCGGATGAGAACATCGGCTATGGCATTTTGAAGTCTTCTGCTACGCTGTATGCACCGGGCAGGATATTCGGGAACCCGAGATTCACGAACAGCCCGGCCGGGCTATATCTGTACCCTCTAAAGAAAGACACCAGGCTTTTCGTGAAATTCGAAGAGCTACTGGCGGTATTGGCTGCCGGCGGTTTTATCGTAAAGCTGGAAGAGAATATCGATGCCATGGTGTGGGACAAGTTATACAACAACGCAGTCTTCAACTGCCCCTGTGCCTTGCTGCAAATAGCACCGCAGGATTTCATATCGCATAAGATGGGCACGGAACTATACAAAGAGATCGCGAGAGAAGTCTGTGAGGTAGCTACTGCGAAAGGCATTCCGATGGACGCCGATTTCTGGTGGGAACATGTCGGGCTTCCATCGATTCCCCGGGGTCCTATCAAGTTCAGGGCTTATACTTCAGCAATCCACGACATTAGTCGCAAGCGCAAGACAGAAGTAGACTTTTTGAACGGCGCCATCTACAGAGAAGGACAAAAACTGGGAATTCCCACCCCCTACAACGAGACGATATGGCGTCTGACGAAGATACTCGAAGATACGTATGATCTTAAGTACGTTCCGGAGACCTGACCTGCTGCGGCAATTGGCGTAGCAGACTAGTGGCAATGCGAGGCATTCCAGGTGCCCGGGGTTAGCGAAGGTGGAATCTAGCCCATCAGAGATGAGGTTCCGGCTTGTTAACGTGCACTTTCGCAGCAGCGCCGGCACATTTGACTCCCGAAAGTATTACTAATGTGAATGTATTATTGAAGTGTATCTACTGATAGTGATAAAGTTCTGCAAATACGGGCTCATGACACTAGAGACCAGTAGTTTAGCGGTGTAATTTCTCAGGCAGAAAATGAAGATAGACAAAAATATCTGGTGATCATACACTCGAACGGAATAATAATTGGAGAAGGCAAATTGAAGAAGATTATTTCAATACTGTTAGTGTCGGTCTTACTGTTATCTTGCACAAGCCTTGTTGCTTGTGGTGGGAAAGCGCCAGAATCTAATAAAACAACGACGGCATCCTCAACAAAAACTTCAGCCGCATCAGGTAGTGGTCTGACCTGGAATGATATGCCTTTGTATTCAGGAGCAGGTCAGATACAGAAAGGTAGCTGGTCTATCCCCCCAGCCGATGAGAGTGATTATAGCAAGGTTGAATGGCGATATTACGAGACAAATGCGAGTCTTGTTACGGTATCCGCTTTCTATAAAAACCAGATGCCGGCTAAAGGATGGACCGAGAAGGGGTGGATGGAAGTACAGGAAATGCATTGGGGATTGTATGACAAAAATAATGAAAATGATGCCGCTATGGTTTGGATCAATTCCCAGGAAGGAAAAACCGTAATCGCTATGTGGAGAGCATCAAAATAATATGGGGGGGGCGGTACTTAACGGTAGAGAGAACTAGAACACTCGACTTACCTGTTAGCTTGTCGTAACCCGTAAAATCGAGTCCACAGAGGTCAAGTTAACCCTATGTGAGTTTTCGATATTTTGAATGATAGCCGGAGTGGGGTTAAGATATCTCCTCAAGACCCTTGCTCCCGCTGACTTACACAGTAGTATCGCCGATCGAAGAGCAAAGGGGGATTGTTTGAGGCAAGAATCTTCCCCAAGGCAAATTGATTTCGACGGTATTCTCAACTTCCGAGATCTGGGCGGGTACACTGAGCGCCTGAACAAGGCACTTAGCTCTGGGCTGGTGCTCGTTTCCGCCCCCGCCGGCTTCGGCAAGACCACCGCGGTGGTCCAGTGGGCGCTCCATCATAGGAAAGACATCTCCGTTGCCTGGATATCACTTGACGACAGCGATAACGATCCGGTCCGGTTCTGGGACTACTTCATCGCGGCCCTCAAAACGTTCAAGCCGGCCGCCGGTGAAGTTGCTTCGTCTGTACTGCACTCCCCGCAATCCCACACGATTGAAGCGGTGCTAACCTTGCTAATCAACGATGTGACTGATATCCCTCATGACTTCGCTGTCGTCCTGGACGACTACCACCTCATCAAGTCCGACGCTGTGCATGCCGCGTTAGCGTTTTTTCTCGACCATATGCCCCCATCCATGCATC
>JBBITI010000070.1:0-12827 GCA_037440885.1 Dehalococcoidales bacterium
GACCAGCGACTCATCCAGAGTGATCATACCGATATCATGATTCGTCCGGATGATATTGGGAATCTGATAGATCTTGCCTTCCCGGATGAGGTTGCGGACGGGAGAGTTGGCGAGCATGATTTCGATGGCAGCGACACGGCCGGAGCCGTCGGCGCGGGGCACGAGCACCTGGCAGATGACACCGACAAGGAGAGAGGCGAGACGGGTCTGGGCCAGGTACCGTTCGTGGGGCGGGAACATATCAACAATTCTTTCAATAGCCTGGGTGCTGCTGGGGGCGTGACCGGTACTCAGAATGTAGTGGCCGGTCTCGGCCAGGGTGAGGGTGAGGGCGGCCGTTTCCAAGTCACGCATTTCGCCGACAAGGACTACGTCCGGATCCTGGCGCAGGACATGCTTCAGGGCTTCGGCGAAGGAATGGGTATCCGAACCAAGTTCGCGCTGGGTTATGGCGCATTTAACAGAATGGTGCAGGTATTCAACAGGATCCTCGATGGTAACAATATGGTTGGTAGTATTGGCATTAAGATAATTGATCATAGCGGCGAGGGTGGTGCTTTTACCGCTGCCGGTGGGTCCGGTGACCAGAAACAGGCCGCGCGGCTTGAGGGCCAATTCCTTGAGTATGGGCGGTAGCTGCATTTCATCGATAGTAGGGATTTTCAAGGGCAAAAGGCGCAGGGCAAGGCTGATGGCGCCGCGCTGGAGGGCGGCATTGGCGCGGATACGGCCGATTTCCGGCAGGGTATAAGCAAAATCAAGCTCAAGGTGAGTACGGAACTGATCGCGCTCCTCAGGCGTAGTTATCTGGAGGAAAGCTTGATTGATATCTTCAGCGGTAAGCAAACCGTAGCCGTTCAGTCCCTGGAGAGCGCCTTTGATACGAAGCATAGGCGGACATTCAAGAACGAGGTGAACGTCCGAAGCGCCTTCGGCCTTGGCAAGATGCATCAACTCATTGATATCCATATTACCCCCGTATCGCGAAGCGAGGGATAAAACCTCACTTCGACACTGGCTGAAATAACATTCTCAGCCAGCATCACTACAAAAATCATCTGAGCAGTAACTTATACGTATAACCGCCTTCAATGGCCTGAATAGACTGAACAATGACGGCGTTGATACCACCGGATTCTCTCAATTTTCTCCCATAGGAAAAGATATGGCTTTCATGAGCGGCATTTCCGGTGATGGAAATTTCACTGCCATCATGAGTAACAGAAAGCAGACCCAGATCTGATTTATTGAAAGGCAACATCCCAACGACCCGCTGTGACATATCGGAATCAACCTTGTCGCGGTTGGCATTCAAACCGGACAGGGTCGACGTGAAGATGCCCGTTATGGCATCATATTGCGCTTTCTCGGCATCGAGAGGCGCCACTTTGGGGCGTAATTTTTCGACATCGGACTTAAGCGCGGCGAGCTTCTGGCGCTGCTCAGCGATACACGGTGCACCCTGGGCGGCCTGCTGCCGGAGAACCTCAGTATCTTTTGCAGCACGAGAAACAAAGGTAGCGCCATAAATCAGTGAGGCAATAACGATTATGCCGAGAACGGGCCATATTACATATGAAAGGTTGACCCGCCGGGGGCGATAAACCTCGGGCAGGATATTAAAATTGATAAATGAAGCATTAGGCCTTGCGTTCTCAGCAGCGATTTCTTTCAAGGCAAGACCGACGTTGATCATAAAATCATTTTCAGGCATACCATCAGGTATCACAAAGCCTGTAGTAAGGAGAGAGACCGGGAAGTTAAGACGGCCGACAAGCTGCGGCCAGCTTTCCGGAGAGCTCGCCAGCTCGCCGCTAACGAAGAGAGGGACACTCGGGTTAAGCGGTCTTTCGGCATGGCTGGAGTTATAGAAAATAACGGTACGGGAGAGTTCCTCGCTTATTCCAGGCAACTTTTCAGCGAGGGAAGCAGTATCGGCGGAAAGGGCAAGGACACGTATCAACTGGGGCATCCGGTCTTCAATGATAAGAATATCGGCATGGGTACCCCGGGCATGGACGATGATAGCGCGGGGTTCATCGGGGATACGAGCGAGGGCCAGAGGTGCGAGGTCCATGAGATAAGGATCAAGCCCGGCAAGGCGGGCGGTCTTAACGACAGCCTCAGTGGTATTTTTAGGATAGGTGGCCAAAAACAAGCGTTTTTCACCCTTGGAAATTGCAGGCACTTCCTGATAAGAAAGATAGACTTCATCAAGGGACACAGGAAGAACCCGTTTGGCTTCACGGCGAATAGCTTCAGCCAGAAGATTTTCCGGCATTTCCGGCAGGGTGATCAAACGATACAGAGAGTTGACACCGGAGACACCGACGACGGTCTTGCCGCCGCGGATACCTGCCGACTTCATACAATCACGGACAGCGGCAGCGACTTTTGGCAGATCAGTAATAAAACCCTGGACAACCAAACCAGGCTCGAGGGGCGCGGCCGCCCACTTATCAATCTTCTGCCCATTAAATACGGCAATACAAATACCGTTATCACGAATAAAAAGGGTAGTAACTTTTTTCGCCATCTTTATCCTGCCTTTTTATCAATATAGGTGTAACAAAGCACTCTCATGAAAAGAACTTAACTACCTTTATAGGAATACACGGTCACCGTGATGCTAGCGACCGGTTGTTCAACATCAATACCAGCGCTTACCAGGGTTTCCTGGTCCGGAACGAAGGGAACCTGCAAACTCACCAGGTCAATCCGAGCGGTCGAAAAGAAAGTATCTTTATTGATATCACTCAGAAAGCCTAAAATATCGGCAACACGACCATACAGGAATTTTTCATAATCAGGAACATCGCTGAAACCGACATCCAGAGGCTTACCAGTGACTGTGAAAGTGAAGGTGTGGTTGATAAAACTAATACCCTGTTCGTTGATTATGTTCTCATCGGTTGCAGTAATAACCTGCATTTCCAGTGCCCAGCCCTTTGCCAAGGCGAAGATTTTTTCGTCGTATTCAATACTCTGAGTATTTCGGGGCCAAACAGATTTTGCTTCAATCAAGGCTTTCCTGGCAGCTTCGACTTCTGCATTTTTACGGACAAGCTGTTCCTGAATAGCGGCCAGTTCGCTACGCCATTTCTCCTGTTCTTTGACGATACCAGCGAGGGTAACCTGGTTGTTAGCTACAGTGGCTTTAAGAGTATCCTGTTCCTGTATCTGCCTCGAGTACAACGTATAAATAATGCCAAAACCAACAGCTAACAACACGATGCCAAGGATAATCCAGGTCACTTTACTGATTTTCATACAATTACCTCATTTGTCATTAATACCAGACAAGACTCAGACCAGAATATTGATGATCAAACATGGCGCTGACATTAACATGTTTACTGCCCGATACCCTGTCCGTATACGCCATACATAGCAGTGACAAGAGACAGAGCAACAAAGGCAATAACCACCCCGATGCCGACGGTGATAACGGGTTGGATAAGGGCGATGGCAGAACTGGTTTTATCATCGGCTTCTTCCTCATAGCTACGGGCGACGGTGGCGAGGGTGTTATCCAAATTTCCGGTCTCTTCGCCAACGCCGACCATCTGGACCATCAGGGGGAGGAAGATAGGCCGCTTCTGCATGGGCTTGAAGAGGCCTTCGCCGCGAATCAGTTCCAGACGTACTTCGTCCAGATTACTTTTTACAACCCGGTTGCTGGTACCCTGGACAACCATAGTCATGATTTCCGGAATAGGCACACCAACTTTAAACAGCAATGAAATAGTACGGCAGGAGCGAGCTAATTCCTGAAGCAGGATAATACGGCCGAGGACGGGTAATTTAAGCATAGCAATATCTTTCTGAACTTTACCGGCGGGGGTGCGGACATAAGCATAGACGATACCGGCGATGACCAGAATACCACCCAGGACATATAAACCGTAATCTGCGATCCAGGAACCAGCGGAAATCATTGCCTTAGTCAGCGGTGGTGCTTTGGCACCGAAAGCTTCGTAAAGCTGCATAAAACTGGGCAAGACAAAAGCGATCAGCAACGTGACAACAATAAAAGCGACAACAACAACGATAACCGGATAGGTCAAAGCGCTCTTGATTTTCTTTTCAGCGATAGCGGCGCGTTCAATGTAGTCGGACATCTGGCGAAGAACAATTTCCAAACTGCCGCCCTGTTCGCCAGCGGCGATCGCCTGGCAATAAACCTTCGAAAAAATACGAGGGTGTTTGTTGAGAGCGTTGGACAGTGAGCTACCACCGCGAATACTAGAGACGACCTCATCAAGGGCTTTACTCAGGATTTTGTTCGTAGTCTGGTTCTTTAACAGATCAATGGAAGTGACGATATCTGTACCAGATTCAAGAAGCAAAGCCAGTTGACGAGAGAACATGATTATTTCACGCGGATTAAGCTTACTAAAAAAAGCAAATGATTTTCCGGTAGTAAGAAAAGTAACAACCGGTTTAAGTTTGACGACTTCGTAGCCACCGTAGTTCAGGAGGCTCATAGCCATTTCATCGTTAGCAGCGGTGATCTTGCCTTTAACCAGTTTTTTGTTTTCCGTATAAGCTACATATGAATATTCCATATTACGCTCCGTAATGCCTAAATCTAAATCCTTATATATATACTAATCAATTTTAGTATTCGTCATCCCATGGTATAGGCAGCGCGGAGTACTTCGGAGGGGGTAGTAATACCCGCCTTGACTTTGCGCATACCGTCTTTCATAAGGGTAACCATACCTTCTTTTAGCGCCTGTGCTTTGATTTCGGTGGTGTTAGCGCGGTTGCTAATCAGCATGCGAATGGGGTCGCTCATGGTAAGCATCTCAAAAATACCGGTGCGTCCAACATAACCGGTATAAGCGCAACTCTTACATCCGGTACCGTAAAGAAATTTAGATTGCTTTTCGCCCATTTCCTGTTCATAAGTAACCTGCTCCATCGAAGGAGCATCAATAAGCTGGGCACAATCAGGACATACCCGCCGTACCATGCGCTGGGCAACAATACCGATCATCGAAGAAGCCATGAGGAAATGCTCAATTTTGAGATCGAGCAGGCGGAAGAGGACGCCGACGGTATCATTGGCATGGATAGAAGAGAGCATCAAGTGCCCTGTCAGGGCGGCCTGGACGGCGATGTTGGCTGTTTCACTATCGCGTATTTCACCAACCAGGATAACATCGGGGTCAAGACGCAGGATAGAGCGGAGGCCGGAGGCGAAGGTGATGCCGGCCTGGTTGTTTACCTGGATCTGGTTAATATCTTTAAAGCGGTATTCCGCAGGATCTTCGATGGTGATGATGTTGCGGCCGATTTTGTCGAGCGAGTTAACGGCGGCGTAAAGGGTGGTAGTTTTACCGGCGCCGGTGGGGCCACTAACGAGGATCATACCGTGCGGTACTTTCAACATTTCTTTAAACCGAGTAAGACTATAGTCGATCATCCCAAGCTCGGATAATTCGATGACGGCCATTGATTTATCAAGCAATCGCAGAACAGCCATCTCACCCCAAACAGTCGGGGCAACAGCGACCCGGATATCGATTTCCCGTCCTTTGGTGTTAGTGGTGAACTGGCCGTCCTGAGGTCTCTGATGATCAGCGATATTCAATTCAGAGAGAATTTTAATGCGTGATATCAAAGACCGCCGGACGTTGATCGGCAGGGACATCATATCCTGAAGAATTCCATCGATACGGTAACGGATGCGCAGACGCACTTCTTCGGGCTCGATATGGATATCCGAAGAGCGAGCTTTGACAGCTTCTTCGATGATGAGGTTGAGGGCGGCGGTGAGGGGAGTATCGAGAATACCGCTCATGGTAAGACTTTCATCAGTAGTTTCGTCGGGGATGAAGATCTTGGAGATCTGGTTTTCGATCTCGCCGTAGCCTTTATAGTTGAAATCGATGGCTTCGCGAATCTCCCGGCTAGGGTATTGAACCGGGACGATACGCATACGGGTTTGAGAGGCTAAAGCTTCAAGTGCAAAAATATCGGTCTGGTCGGCCATAGCGACCTTGAGAGTATTCCCGGAAACAGACACGGGAACAGCATTGTAACGCCGCGCCATAACCTCCGGAAAAAGCTGGAGAGCGTCTGGCTGTATTATTTGACGCAAACTTTTTCCAGCTACTTTCCCAGCTTCATTCTCAGATTTAATATTTCCCTTCGGCTTCTTATCAACTTTCTCACTGACTACCTTGCCAGCAGCGATACTACTAGAATTCGCATTCCATTCGAGGACACGGATACGCTGATGCCGGGCAAACTGGCGGGCTTCAGGAGTGAGTCCAGGATAAGCCACGATAATTTTATTATCAATACCGGCATCATAAGCCTTTGTATCAAAGAGGGAAACCTTGTCCAGGCCGACATCTTCATCGGACTTCATGAAATCGACAACCAAAACATTATTGACGTGATCGCCTTCGGAATAAGCGATTACGTCAAAGGTATATTCGATATTGGATTTTCCTTTAATCTTACCTTTTTCTTCTACTTTATAGCCGCGTGAAATGAGTGAATTAATGAATTCGGCAGGGGTGTCGAAACGCAGGGGGAGGTCGTCGGCGGGGGGCGCGGTTTTTGCCGAAAGCAGAGAACCGATAGCCATGCCATCGATTACTTTTATTCGCTGCTTGGTAGCGAGTGTCTTTGATTTTTCACTAAAAGCGGGGGAAGCAATAAGCAAACGGTTATTAATCCCGGTATCAAAAGCCTTATTTGCAAGGCTGAAAATAGCATTCGCTTCAGCTTCCTGGTCACCCCCGTTCGAAATCCCTATGCAAACAGCGTGGGTAGTAAGCCCGTCATTTTTTTCGGCCAGCATATCAAAGGTATGCTTTATTCCGGACTTGCCGGTAAGCTTGGCGTCTTGAGTAACTTTATAACCCTGGCGCTGCAGGTATTCTCTGAGCTCGGTCCTTAGTTCCGGTATGACTTCAGTTTCAGGCACTTAAAACACCTCGGTTTCTCACGATAAGAGCTAATTTGAGTTATTAGAAGTTTCGATCGAAATCCAACCATGGCGTATGGCCAAGACGACAGCATGAGCACGATCGTTGGCATTTAATTTGCGCAATATTGCGCTGACATGGTTTTTAATAGTTTGTTCGCTGATTTGCAAAGCGGCGGCGATTTGCTTGTTAGTATTACCGTTAGCGATAAAACTGAGGATCTGGGTCTCGCGATTCGTCAGAGGAGCCACGATAGTCTCAACAGCGCGTCCACCGATGGAAGCGAAATCTTCGAATTGCCTTAAAACACGTCGAGCGATAGTAGGTCGATCGATGACCATATCATTGATGGGATATTCACCCCGCGATGCTTTTCTGATAGTACTCACAAGTTCATCTGCGGACGCACTTTTATTTATACAGGCGACGGCAGAAGTCTTGATGGCTTCGAACATTTCCTCGTCATCAGGATCCGGGCTCATCACGATAACTCGCGTATTAGGAAAATTGCGAGCGATTCTTTTTCCAAGATCAAGACCATTATTCACTGAAAGACGACATCCCAGTAATGCGATGTTGGGAGTGGTAGCTTCTATTGTTCTCATGGTATTCTCATCAGGTGCGCAGTCTAAGACCTCGAAACCTTCATACTGAGAGAGAGCTTGCCTTGCGCCGACCCGAAATAGTTCTTGTTCATCTATTATTAAGACTGTCACCTTATCCATAATCACACCTCGTAAAACATCGGTGAGGAAATTGGATACCAACTATAGTTCAATGTTTTTATTCCACCCCCTGTTTCTTAGGCTTAGACTTCCGAGCAAGAAACAAGGTAACATCACTTTGTTGAAAACGCCGATCGCCACGAGAACCAATACGATAAGCCCTTAGTTTTCCTTCATTACTCCAGCGCCGAACGGTATTGATATGGATATTTAACAGACGAGCCACGTCGCTGGTCGTTAATAGAGAGATGACTTCTTTGCTTTTATCCATGCGATATCTTCTCTTAAGCTAACCAAACATTACTAATTGCTATTCTAACTTATCATAATTCTCAGGGCAATAACCCAAACGGACTATAGTTGAAAAATATTATCTATATCATAGAATGAAGTATTCGAACTTTTCGAAATACCAAATAGTACCAATTTACCAGTACGTACTATTCACATTCCATTGACAGCATTAACATTTCATCTTATGATTTTACTGAATATTAACACAAATATTCAGGTGGTCGGAAAAGACTATGAAACCAGGCAAACTTATAAGGTTCATTAATTTAAGCATTCTAGCTGCATTACTAGCGATTACGACTAACGTGATCCCCATAGAAAAGCAGACAGCATTTGCGGCAGGTTACATAACAGTTTCGCCGAACGAAGGGCTACCCGGCACTCAAATACACATGAACGGTTCAGGTTTTGTATCGAATGTCGATTTGAAGCTATATTTTTCGGCAGACCCGGCTAACATCGGAAATGAGATCGATCAACACGTCACAAGATACGCAAATGTCAGTGTAGTTAAAACTGATTCTAGTGCCGGGTTCACTAATACTGTATTTGAAGTACCGGCAATGTTGAATGACGGGAAAAACAAGGTTAATGTGACAAATGGGGACTATTTTATTTACTTAACATACTCCAACTCGAAACAAATACAGGCAAAGGCTAATTTTTTTGTACCGGGTCGGGTATTACTTAATCCCAATAAAGGGAGAATTGGTGATTTTATCAGTATCACAGCAACCGGGTTAAAGGCTAATGAGCTTATTACTCTATATTTTTCAAGCAACAAAGCACAAGTCGGCGCAATAATCGATAAAAACATTACTGCTTACCAAAAGATTGGCTTGTATCCGACAAAGGCTGATGGAACCTTCGGAGAGTATATTGCATTCAAAATACCTTCCTCATTGTCTGATGGACCAATAACCGAAGATGTTCACGGTGGTGATTACTACGTGTATATTACTTATGCCGCAACACGTACCCGGGTAGAAACGATAAGCCGGTACACAGTACTTGACGGTGAAATAATACTTGATCCTTTTGCCGGGTATGTTGGTTCAGAAATCAAGATTACCGGAAAAGGGTTACGAGCTAAACAGTCGATTACGGTTAATTATGAAGGTGATCTGGTCAGGATTACAAAGGGAGACACGGCGACTGATGCTGACGGCGGATTTAGTTGCAGTATTGTTGTTCCGGATAGTGTAACCGGAAGCCATCAAATAGTAGTCTACGATGTAACCGGTAACCGACCTGAAGCATGGTTTACAGTAACACCTAGCATAAAATTGCCAGATATCGCGATTGCCGGTAGTGAAATACCGATACAAGGCTACGGCTTTTCTGAGACCCAATTCATAAATGTCAGAATTAACGATCAATTATTAAGTACCAATCCACCGGACTTAAAAACCAACAGAAAAGGCACTTTCAGCGGTTCATTTAAGTCACCCGGCCTCACGGGAGAGATAAAAGTCGTTGTAACAGACGCATTAATGAGAACTGCGCAATCAGAAATAAAGATCGTACCTCCGCCGGCCAGCCCGGCCAAGCTAAGTTTATTCCCTGAAACCAACAAGGGTAACCCCGGGTATGTGGGAATGCAGTTAACTATCAGCGGAACAGCATTCCAGCGAAATGGGTTTGTTAATATTACTTATGAAAATGACACACCCTTGATATTCAAAAACATTGCCACAAACGCCGAAGGCATGTTTCAAACTACGATAGACATACCCAAAGGAAAAGCCGGTAATCATATCATCGAAGCTACAGACGGAAATAATACGGCTTTAGCGATATTCATCATGGAGGACACGGCACCACAACCACCGGTAGCGCAGATTCCTGAGGTTGTAAGCGGAGTAAAACCGACAACAAAATTCGACTGGACAGACGTAGAAGATACGAGCGGAGTAAGTTATTCGTTTCAAGTTGCGACTGATACTACCTTTAACCGGATAGTACTGCAGAAAGATTACCTTACTAAGTCAGAATACCAACTGAAAGATAATGAAGCGCTAGAACTGCGAGGTCGTCAAACAAGTTACTACTGGAGAGTCAAGGCAGTTGATGGTGCGCGTAACGAGAGCACCTGGTCAAATCCGATCCTCTTTTATGTTGGTTCAGCTACTTCTGCTTTCCCTTCCTGGGCGATTTTTGTCCTGGTTGCGCTGGCGCTTGTTGTGATATTGATCGTAGCTATTTTCATAATTCGGTTACGAAAGAACCGCCCTAAGCAATACTAGATGTCTAAGCGGTGTCAGCAGAAAAAGCCAAAACATCATGGATCGAATCGGTATTACAGAAAAGCATCACCAATCGATCCATTCCGAGGGCGATACCACCACATGCGGGAAGAGATCCAAGACATTCGATGAATTTTCCCGGAATACTCGCCTTACCACCGGCACTATTGATTAGAGCAATTTCCTTGTCAAACCTGCGCTGCTGTTCATGCGGATCATTTAATTCAGAATAAGCATTAGCGATTTCCAATCCGCCAATGAACACTTCTCCACGTTCGGCGACACGGGGATCAGATTTTTCCAGTTTAGCGAGTGAAGCCAGATAAGCCGGGTACTCTTTCAAGATGATAGGGCGATTTTGTTTAAACCCAGGAATCACCTTTGAAACCAGATCCAGATCAAACCGTTCGGGATCGGGGTAAATCAAAGGATCCCAGCCCGCATATTTAAGAAAAGCAGTTTGAACAGTAATTTCTTCCCAGGGTAACGAGATATCTATCTGCTGTTCCAGATAATGGACAATATTATTAGTACCCAAATTATCAGCAATCGAGATAATCAGTTTTTGAGTATCTTTTAACATTTCATGATAATCTGAGCCAACGCGATACCATTCAAGCATTGTGAATTCAGGATTATGGGTGCTGCCAAACTCACCTTTACGAAAGCAACGACTGATCTGAAACAACCGATCATACCCGCCAGCTAAAAGCCGTTTCATCCATAACTCAGGAGAAGTAGAAAGGAACCAACCATCACTAGAAAACGGAACTATATACTGTTCTGGAGCGACTACCGGTACTCTTACCGGTGTTTCCACTTCAAGAAAACCATGACTGTAAAAAAAAGACCGGGTATTCTTTAAAATCAGGGATCTTCGGATAAGATTACTTTTGATGTGCTGAAGACGATTCGATTCGTCAACAAAACTCACTTTTTACCAGTAATCCTTTCAACATAGACACCAGTCCGGGTATCTATTTTAATAACGTCACCCTCCTTAATAAAAGAAGGTACGCCAATAGTAAAACCGGTTTCAATCTTGGCAGCTTTGTTCTGGGGAGTAATCGTCGCAGTCTTTGTGGTGATATCGCTACCAATCACTTGTAATTCAACAAACGTAGGGAGAACCACTTCAATAGGTTCATCGCCCATCATAGTCACAGTTACAACAGTACCTTCTTTGAGGAAAGCTGCTTTCTCGCCAATCAAATGTCCCGAAATTGCCTGTTGTTCAAAGGATTCAGTATTCATAAAGATGTAATTGTCGCTTTCTTTATACAAAAACTGTTCTTCCTGTGTACCAATATTCACCTGTTCGACTTTCTCGCTCGAATGATAAGTACGCTCGAGAGTTGAGCCGTCACGTAAATTCCTTAACTTAAGACGATAAATAGCTCGACCTTTCCCGGGTTTTACGAATTCGACATCATCAATGTTAAAAGGTTTTCCCTCAATCATTATCTTAACATTTTTCTTTACGTCTTCAATATCCATGGACAGACATCTCCTTATGGAACATGTTTAATAAAGGTGATATTCGAATGATTATACCATCTCCATATAACCGCACAAAAATATCATGACTTACGAAATTGTATATCTGATATGAACAAATATAACGTATTAGATAACACTAACATAATACCGGTCTCGATTCAGTACGATTGATAATTATTATGCCTTTATAGTACAAAGCATTGCCTTAATTCAGCTTACGTATCTGAACTGCACATACTTTCAGTTCCGGGGTTTTAGCAACAGGATCGTACACAGGATTCGTAAGCATGTTCGTAGGGCTTTCAGCAAAATGGAAGGTCATGGATACGACACCAGGTGGCGAATTATCCGTTACCTTTGCTTTTGCTGTCACTTCACCGCGGCGAGATTTCACGAGTACTACATCGCCATCAATCACACCACGAGCATCAGCATCTACCGGGTTTATTTCAACAAGTTCCTGTTCTCGTAATTTGTTGAGCCCTGCCACTCGGCGTGTCATTGAACCGGTATGGTACTGATAAAGACTGCGTTCGGTAGTAAGAATCAAAGGACATTCAATATCGGGTAGTTCGGCGGACGGCTTATAAACCAGCGGGACAAATCTTGCTTTTCCATCACGGGTAGAAAATTTATCTACATGAAGAATGGGAGTTCCCGGGTGTTCGAGGTCAGGACAAGGCCATTGCAAGCCGGTGCCTTCCAAACGTTCGTAAGAGATGCCCTGATAGCTTGGGGTAAGGCTAGCGATTTCTTTCATGATAGCGGCAGAATCACTGAAGTCGAATCCCTTACCACCCATTTTCTTGGCAATCTCACAGGTGATCCACCAATCAGCGCGAGAATTACCGAGCGGTTCGATAGCTTTACGAACCCGTTGAATCCGCCGCTCGGTGTTAACGAAAGTCCCATCTTTTTCAGCAAAAGTAGCTGCTGGTAATATAACATCCGCAAGAAATGCAGTTTCGGTAAGAAAGATATCTTGAACCACCAAAAACTCTAGTTCTTCTAGGGCAGATTTTACATGCTGAATGTCCGGATCACTCAGAACAGGATTTTCACCAATAATATACATCGCCTTGATCTGTCCAACATAAGCTGCCTGGATAATTTCG
>JBBITI010000071.1:0-12779 GCA_037440885.1 Dehalococcoidales bacterium
GCCTCCGCGGAGAAGGGGGTCGGGTTTATTAGTTTCTTCTAGTAAATCCCCCTGTTCTGTCGAGCAGGGGGATTTCTGTTTCGCAAAAAAGAGGAGGAACTAGTGAACCGGTACCTTAAGCTGTGCATGACTCTTTTCCTGGCCGCGGTGATACTTTTTACTCCGGGCTGTGCCCGAAAACCTGCGGTCACCACAAACACAACGATCGAGGTCACGGACCAGTTGAGCCGGACGGTGATACTCGAAAAAAATCCGCAAAGAATAATTTCGTTATCGCCGGCGAACACTGAAATACTGTATGCCCTGGGACTGGCTGACCGGATCGTGGGTGTGACCGATTACTGCAATTATCCGCCCGAGGCAAAACAAAAGGAAAGCATCGGCGGATTTTCCACTCCGAATCTGGAGAAAGTAGTATCTCTGGCACCAGACCTGATAGTTGCCGCTCCGATACACATGAAACAGGTGCTCCCGCAACTGGAAACAAAGGGGTTGAAAGCGATTGCAATCGCACCGCGCACCCTCGATGATGTAATGGCCGCAGTGACAATTATCGGGAAAGTCACCGGCACCGAAAACCGAGCCGCCGACCTGGTCTCCCAGATGCGCAAGAGGATCAAGGCAGTTACGGGTAAAACAGAGGGGCTATCGGCGGACAAGAGACCGAAGGTATTGTTTGTCGTCTGGCACGATCCGTTCATGGCATCCGGGACAAAAACATTTCACGATGAATTGATCACGAAAGCGGGTGGGGTAAATGCCGTCGGGAACCTGGAGAATTATGCGACGATCAATCTTGAGGTGGTGGTGGATACCAATCCGGCGGTGATCATCGCGGGGGTGGGGATGGGCCAGGGAATGGACGCGCCATTTGAATTTGTGAAGAACGAGACGCGCTTGCGGGACATCGATGCGCGTAAAAACGACCGTATTTTTAAGATAAACAGTGATCTTTCCGATCGCGCCGGACCTCGAATTATCGATGCCCTGGAGCAATTTGCCCGGATGATTCACCCGGAATTATTCAAGTAAGCAGATGTGGTTGTGAAAAAACCGGTAAGAAGTAGTACGTTACTTCTTACCGGTTGCCTTATCCGGACCAAACCGCCAAAACACATCGCATCCCGGGGCAATGTCATTACCACGGGAATTTATTACTTGTACTCCGATGACCGGTAGATACTATACCGGATAAAAGGTAGATCATTACCGGCAAGCTACGAAACAGGAGACTGGCAATGGGAGCAAACCGACCGGGTACGGTCGCCGCGAAGGGGTTGGTGATTGTAAATACCGGCAACGGCAAAGGGAAAACGACGGCGGCACTGGGATCGATGCTGCGCGCCTGGGGCAATGACATGAAAGTGGTCATGCTCCAGTTCTTGAAGAGCGCGGATAAAGAATCTGGGGAACATCGAGCAACAAGGCGGATCGGAATCGAAATCGTCCAGTGCGGAGCAGGCTTCGTTTTCGACCCGGCGTCGCAAAACCTGCATCGTACGCTGGCGGAGTCGCAATGGTGCGAAGCACAACGCAGGATACATTCGGACAAGTACGACGTAGTGGTGCTGGACGAATTGACCTTCCCGTTGCAATTCGGCTGGATACCGGTGACAGAAGTAATAGGCATACTGAAACGACGTCCGGAAAGGCTTCATGTTATCATTACCGGGCGGGGGGCGCCCAAGCAACTGATCGATTTTGCCGATACGGTAGTAGACATCATAAATATCAAGCATCACTATTACCAGGGAGTCGAACCGCAGCCGGGGATTGAAAGGTAATAGACGCCACCGGATTCTGTCATAGTAGACATTCAAGCTTGACGACCTTTTTCCAGCGAAGATATAATGAAACAAAGTCTGTTTTCCAACCATTCCCCAAGAGGAGTCAATTATGGCTAACCAGATTGGTAAAAGATATACCTGTACAAAATGCGGGGCAGAGATGATCGTAACCAAAGGCGGTGCGGGAGCGATAGCACATTGCGGTCAGCCGATGGAACAGAAGAAGTAGCAATCCCCGGAGGAGTCTTTTTATGGCCACTGAATTAGGTAAAAGATATCGCTGCAAGGAATGCGGTACCGAGGCACTTTGTGTGAAGGCGGGAACCGGTACCCCGAATTGCTGCAACCAGGAAATGGAACTGGTGCAACCCAAACCTGTACCCTCATCCGACTAGACCTGCCGGTTTGTGCAGCGGCTTGCTGGATTTCGTGTTAACAAGCGACGTGTTCCGTCTCCGCTTGAGGCTCACCGCAAGTCTGCATTGATCAGTGCTATCCCTATTTCGTATGTTGAATCAGTGAGAAGAATTCGCTACGGGTCTTGGAACGGCTGCGAAAGGTACCGCGTACCGCTGAGGTTATAATTGCACTGCCAGGTTTTTTAATCCCACGCATTGTCATACAGAGGTGCTGCGCCTCGATCACGACGCCCACGCCATCCGGCTTGATACCTGCGACAATTGCTTCTGCGATCTGGGCAGTCATTCTTTCCTGGAGCTGGGGACGCCGGGCAACGATCTCGACTACCCGGGCGATTTTACTGGCACCGACCACCCGACCACTCTCATTGGGGATATAACCAACGTGGGCCGAACCGAAGAAAGGTAACATATGGTGCTCACACATCGAGTAGAAGGCAATATCCTTGAGGATTACCATCTCGCGATGGCCTTCTTCAAAACCAACCGCCAGTTCCTGGCAGGGATCGACTCCCAACCCGCTGAAAAGCTCCTCATACATCTCGGCTACCCTTCCGGGTGTTCCTATCAACCCTTCCCGGTTCGCGTCTTCGCCGATCGCCAATAATATCGAATTTACCGCTTTTTTAATCGCTTCCTGGTCGATCACCCGCCACCTCCTGAGTTTTTGCCGTCCGGTTATCCCCAGCCAAGGGCTTTTTCAATCGCGGCCAGATCTGCACTGGTTTCGATAAATCGCGGAGAATCCTTAAGGACAATTTCGGTATCTTTAAGTCCGCTGCCCGTTACCACGCAGACAATTCGTTTGCCGCTGAAGTCCATGCCCTTACTCTTTAATTTTAGAAGTCCCGCCAGGGAAGCTGCAGAAGCCGGCTCACCGAAGACGCCTGCTTTACTCGCCATGATCCGCTGGCTTTCAAGGATTTCGGCATCGCTAACCATATCGATAATTCCGTGAGACTCATCACGAGCGGCTACCGCCTTCTGCCAGCTAGCCGGATTACCAATCTTGATAGCGGTGGCAACGGTATGCGGGTCTGCGACCGGACGTCCGCGAACGATGGGAGCCGCTCCTTCAGCTTGAAAACCCATCATCAGGGGAAGCTTTTTATTTTTTCCCAGCTTGTGATATTCGACAAAACCCATCCAGTAAGCACTGATATTGCCGGCATTACCGACCGGAATAAAAAGATAGTCCGGGGCATCACCGAGGACATCAGATATTTCAAAAGCAGCGGTCTTCTGTCCGTGTAACCGGTATGGGTTCAAAGAATTCACCAGGGTGACCGGGTATCTCGAGGTCAGCGTCCGAACCGCGTTCAATGCCTGGTCGAAATTCCCTTCGATAGCAATGATCCTGGCTCCGTAGACGATTGCCTGAGCCAATTTGCCAAGAGCGATATTTCCTTTCGGCACAACGATTACAGATTCCAGTCCGCAGTAAGCGGCATAAGCTGCCGCCGAAGCGCTGGTATTGCCGGTTGAGGCGCACATAACCGAACGACTGCCTTCTTCGATAGCCCGGGCAACAGCCAGGACCATACCGCGATCTTTAAACGAACCGGTGGGGTTGCAGCCCTCGAATTTGAAAAACAGCTCGCTACAACCGATCTCATTCTCAAGTCGCGAGCCACGGATCAGCGGGGTATCTCCTTCACCCATAGAGAATAACGGGGTGGCGGAGGTGACGGGGAGCAGATCTTTATATTGGTAGAGAACTCCTCTGAACATCAGTAATCCCCTGTACAAGTTGAGTATATCAGCTACCCCCCGGGTTTAACGAGGGGAATACCTTTAAGACACAGCGGGCAACTATCCGGTTTATAAGTCAATTCTCTGGTGCGATGGCAGCTATAAAACGGATAGCCGAGGTTGATTTTCTGGGCGGAGCGGTCGACCAGGACAGCGATGCCGATGATATTCCCGTTCAGTTTGTTGACGGCATCGATCGTCTCCATGACAGAACCGCCGGTAGTCATGATATCATCGACGATAAGCACTTTCTCTCCCTTGCCGATACTGAAACCGCGGCGGAAAGCGCGCCCCCCGGTAGCGGTCTTTTCAGCGAAGATCCCGCGAATACCCAACTGCCGGGCCACTTCATAAGCAAGGATCACCCCGCCGGTGGTCGGTCCTGCGACAACTTCGATATCCTGGTCACGGAAATGGGAGGCGATCATTTTACATAATTCAACCGTGTATTCGGGGAATTGCAGTACCTGGAATTTTTCCCAGTAGACCGGTGAGTGCAAGCCTGAAGCCAGGAGAAAGTGTCCGTGCCGGACAGCGCCGGACTTCCGGAAGATTTCATCTGCACTGGACATTTTTACCTTCCTCTGATTGTTATTACATGAAATTCAGGTTAACTTGCCGTTTGTTCAACGGGTGACCGGTTAGCGGCTAAACCCCAGTCATCCGGCGGCCAGGTAGAGAGCAATGCTTTACCGATAATGTCTTCCCGCGGAACAAACCACCCGTAACGGGAGTCATCGGCCACGCGGCGGTTATCTCCCAGGACAAATACCTTTCCTTGCGGAATAATGGTGCCGATATACGGCCGGGTATCCGGTTCCGGGATATACGGTTCTTGCAGGATAATAGTCTCTCCGTTAGATTTATGGATATAGACAATGCCATTTTTTAACTCGACTTTTTCACCGGGAAGACCGATCACCCGCTTTATCAAGTTGCTGTTACGAGCATGCGGGGACCGGAAGACAATCACATCACCCCGGTGCGGTTCACCAAACCGGTAAGCCAGCTTATTGACCAAGAGCCACTGCCCGGTTTCAAAATTCGGCAACATACTCGGTCCGTCAACACGGAAACTCTGAACGGCGTTGCGGAGTCCTAAATAAACCACGACAGCTATCAGAATAGTAATCAGAGCATCGCGGAGAATTGACTTCATTTCATATTTATTTAAAAAAATTTTACTGATCGAGAATTACATATCGTCGAGCGGAAAATACGCTAAACAAACCTATTATACTTCGACGATAGCTCCTATACCAAATAGGAGGGCCGGCAACAAGGATTCAACGGGCGTCGACCATGGCGTCAACCGCAGTATTGACTCTGAAAGAGCTCGAGGCGATCTTCTCGGCGATTTTCCGGAAATGATGTCCGAAGACGGCTAGATTTACCGATATCGGAATCAGCCGGGGATTGCGGAAGAAGGTAGTTATCAACAGGTGCCAGAAATGCTTCCGCCCTTTGTCGATTATGCCCAGTATCCAGATTATCCGGAAACAAGCAGCGATGTGATAAAACCGGAAGGCGTTCATGACGCGGATATTAGGCGGTTTATATTCTTTCAGGAAGGTGGTGATGCGGTGATAATATTGCGCCGGTGAATATATCGTGCTCAATATTTGTTTGTACCCGTCGATCAACGTATCGGTTTTCATTTTAGGAATAAAGTTTAATGAGCAGTCGGTATTATCGCCGCTCATATCGGCTAACAGGCGATTTTCTTTTTTCAGGCGGTGGTACAGCCTGGTGCCGCGAGGAGCATTTAATAACCCGACCATGGCAGTGACGATCCCGGTTTTCTGGATGAAGTTTATCTGACTGCGGAAAATCGACGCCGGATCATTATCGAAGCCGACGATGAAACCGCCCTGCACCTCAAAACCATGGTTCTGAATAATCCGGACCGACTCCGCCAGATCACGTCCCCGGTTCTGCTGTTTATTACATTCATTCAAGCTTTCTTCATTCGGAGTTTCGATGCCGATAAATACGCGGTTGAAGCCGGCTTTTATCATCGCTTGCATCAACTCATCGTCGTCAGCCAGATTTATCGAGGCTTCGGTATAAAAAATAAACGGGTACCCCCGGGCTTCGGACCACGCAGCCATCGCGGGCAGGATTTCGGATTTCAGTTTTTGCTTGTTGCCAATAAAGTTGTCGTCGACGATAAAAACGCTGCCGTGCCAACCCCGTTCATAAAGGGAATCGAGCTCACTGAGAATTTGTTCCTTGCTCTTGGTACGCGGTACGCGACCGTTTAAAAAGACGATGTCACAAAATTCACAGTCGTAAGGGCAACCGCGGGAATACTGGATATTCATGGTAGCGTAATGCTTCATGTCAATGAGAGACCACAGGGGGATGGGGGTAGAAGCAAGGGGGGGGCGGGCGTCGGAGTGATACACGTGCTCGGCACAACCCTGCTTGATATCAGCCAGAAACCGGAGCAGAGTGACTTCGGCTTCCCCTAATACATAATGAGCGACATCGGGAGACCTTTCTTCTTCCATAGTAAACAATGGACCGCCGGCGACCACTTTAGTACCATATTTTTTACAGCGGGCGATTACTTCATCCGCCGATTTCTTTTGAACAACCATGGCACTCAGAAATACGTAATCCGCCCATTTAAGATCCTCGTCTTTCAGGTTGGTAACATTCATATCAACGAGTTTCTTGTCCCAATCCTCAGGGAGCATAGCGGCAATGGTCAAAAGACCTAAGGGCGGGAAACAGGCTTTCTTGGAGATAAATTTCAAGGCATGGCGGAAGCTCCAGAATGTATCAGGGTAACCGGGGTAGACGAGAAGAATCTTCAATTGCAGCCCCTTACGTTCAATTTCTGGACAAAGAAATTAACGTTGTGTTAATCTAATTGATTATATTACAGGATGTCAACCATCTCGAAATATTTTATATTTGGAGATAAGGTTGACATATCATTTTGCTAACTGATACAATCACGTTTTGGAGGTTTCACTATTTACGCGATAATTGAAACTGGCGGAAAACAATACCGGGTTATGCCCGGCCAGGTTATCGATGTCGATTTCCTGGATGAAATCGATGGCAGCACGGTCGAACTGGACCGGGTCCTGCTGGTGGGAGATGGCGAAAAAACGACCACCGGTAATCCGGTAATCGAAGGAGCCAGGGTAATGGCGACTTCACGGGGAGAAGTGCGCGGCGAGAAAACGATTACTTTCAAGTACAAGAATAAAGTACGATACCAACGCAAGAAAGGACATCGTCAGACTTACACACGGCTCTCGATAGACAAGATAATAAGTCCGGGCGTTGCTTAAAATACCCCGGTTAAAAAAGAGGAAACTAACATGGCGCATAAGAAAGGGGCAGGGCGGACTCACAACGGTCGCGACAGCCAGTCACAACGCCTCGGTGTGAAGAGATACGCGGGCGAAATCGTCAGCGCGGGCAACATCCTGGTACGGCAACGCGGTACTTACATCAAACCAGGGCTTAACGTCGGTGTCGGCAAGGACGACACCCTGTATGCTCTGGTTGATGGCGCAGTCAAATACGAACAGGCAACCAAAACCAGGAGGAAAGTTAGCGTTTACACTAGCTAAAAGATATGAAAGAGAAGATACATCCCCAGTATTATCCGGATACCAGGATCATTTGCGCTTGCGGTAATATTTTTACCACCGGTTCCACGAAGAAAGAAATCCGGGTGGAGCTTTGCAGCAAATGCCATCCTTTCATGACCGGTGAACGCCGCATGATGGATACTGCCGGCAGAGTGGAACGCTTCAAGAGACGGTACGATAAACCGGAAAAGGTCAAAGTACAGACCAAATAGCCCTGAAATATTTTTACATGAAAGCATGAATCAGAGCGGTTGTCATACACCGCTCTGATTTTTTCTAAAGGCAGACCGGCTGAGCAAATTGTAAAGTGCAAAAATTAATTTTTTAATCACCCGGGGAATACAGATATCGGGGGTTCATTCAGATATGGCACAGCAAAAATATTACGGGGGGCAAGCGGTGATGGAGGGGGTGATGATGCGCGGGAAAAAGACGCTGGTTACTGCGGTCCGCCA
This sequence comes from Dehalococcoidales bacterium, assembly GCA_037440885.1. Lineage (GTDB taxonomy): Bacteria > Chloroflexota > Dehalococcoidia > Dehalococcoidales > UBA2162 > JBBITI01. The sequence continues at coordinate 8,028 of JBBITI010000071.1, forward strand.
TCCCAGAGGCAACATCGTCACCGACATGCAGAATCTGGCCCCGCTATACACCGGTTTCGCACGGCGTACACCATTCTTACGCGGCATCATCGTTATGATCGAATCCCTGATACTGGGCATCAAGTCTTTGATGTACTCGGCTAACGTAGCTCTGGAAGAAGAAGGCGAGAAGATTTCCGGCGGCGTGATCTGGGTGATGCTAATCGTGGTTATGGCGTTTGTCATTACCCTGTTTTTTATTATCCCGCTGCTGCTGACCCGTCTTTTAAATATCGAGTCTTCGATTTTATTTCACCTGGTGGACGGATTGATACGGATCATCATTTTCATTATTTATCTTCGTCTGATGGGCTTGATGAAAGACTTGCGCCGGGTTTTTGCCTACCACGGGGCGGAACACAAGACGGTCAATGCTTATGAGGGTGGCGTCCCGCTCGATTTGGAAAACGTACGGCAGTATAGTAAAGCGCACGTACGCTGCGGCACCAGCTTTCTTGTTGGAGTGGTAGTCATTTCGATTTTTGTTTTTGCCATAGTAGGTGTTAGAGAGATGTGGTTGATGGCATTATCGCGCATTGTCCTGGTGCCGGTGATAGCCGGGCTGAGCTACGAATTCATCTACTATGCCGGCCGGCACAGCGACAACCCGGTGATGCGGATATTATCGAAACCGGGGCTCTGGATCCAGTCTATGACCACCCGCGAACCGGACGACAACCAGATCGAGGTAGCGATTGTTGCCCTCAAGCAAGTAATTGAGTCGGAAGAAGCGGTCTTGCCGGTTGAGAATCCGCCATCAACAAACAGCTAGACCCGGAGAAACTGGTTCAGGAGATACTTATTCACGGATGCTGAATACACATCCGCAATAATGCTGGCGGTACAGGTCCCATTGTCTGGCCAATTCGTTACTGCGCCTGAATCCGTCGTGCTTCTTGAAGTCTCTCACTAAGAAGCGCTCGCCGCCGACTTCCTGTCCGATCCGGTTTAACACTGCCGCTTTTTTACGGGGGCTGACCGTAAGCGTGGTGGTAAAGGCGTCGGCTTTCATAGTCCGTGAATACGCGGCGGTTCTGGTCAACCGCAACCGATAACAGACAACACATCTGGCGCCGTCTTCCGGTACGTCCGCCATCGTTCCCGCAACTTCATACCATTCTCCCGGATCGTAGGGCGAGACTTCGAGGGGAATATCGAGTTGCCCGGTTACAATACGAGCAACCGCCAGCCGTCTCTCATATTCTGCCGGCGGGTGGATGTTGGGGTTATAGAAATACCCGAAAACTTCGTTTCCTTCAGCCTGAAGCTGCTCGATGACCCCGGCGGCGCAGACCCCGCAGCAAATATGGAGGACAATGTTCATCGCCTAGACCCGTGTCCGCATTTTGGCGATGATGTCGTAAAAATCGCGAAAAGGCATACTTGAGAGACCGGCGGCTTCACATTTATCAAGAAGTTTATCCCGGGCAAAGACTAACTGACATTTTTGTGCGGGGTGGAAATCCGAGGAACCGTCGCCGATATAGATAACCTGATATCCCTGCGTAATATAGTGATCCAGATAGGTCTCTTTAAAGCCGTCATCGATGACTTGCCCCGCCGGTCCCCGATAAGCGGTCGTGACTTTACCCTGCCCGTTGAAAGTGAGGTTGGCGGCATGATACTCGATCCCGGTGAGACCCAGTTCTTTTAAAAAATAATCGATATAGACGTCGAAACCGTTACTCACTATGACGAGCCGGATGTTCTGCTCACCGCAGTATTCGACAAACTCCTGGAAACCGGGGCGAATTGTTATTTTCGCCCGAACCGCATCCAGCATTTCCTCCCTGGTCGCCCGAACGAGGTTAATGGCAGTTTCGTTAAACCGGCTGACGCTCATTTTACCGGCTTCGTATTCGTCATTAATCTTGCGCCAGTCCCCGCGGGCGAAAGTATCCAGGATAAGAAAACTGGCATCTTGAATGGTCACGGTGCCATCGAAATCGCACTGCGCCAGGATTTTTCGGCGGCTGATCTGGTTATTCGTTCTGCCGGACATAGAAGTGCCTTTCTCAACTGTTTCTTCTCGAATTTTACCATGATGATCCGGTGTCCATCCAAAACAGGAGGAAAGCGATCCCGGTATTGAGATCGCTGACAGTCCGGCAGATCATTCCGGAGCATCTTTTCCCGGAAGCTATTCGACGAAGGTCCAGAGGTATTGTTTCCCGGTCAAAACGGAAAAATGAACAACCGGCGTGGTAATCCGCTTGATCTCCAGAGGGCAGTGTCTCAAATTAGCGGGAAGATAAACCAGGCAGGATTTTGTCAGGACATGTTTTTCATCATCGATCCAGAGTTCGATCTCGCCGTTCAATTCACGCGGGTTGGCGGCATTGGTCCCGACAAACCCAAGGATCTCATCAAATTCATGGACATGGGGTTTCACCCAGACGCCGGTGCTTTTCTTGCCCGGCTCAAGCATGACCAGTTCCATGTAAAAAGCGCCTTTGACGATCTTCTCATCGAGCCACAACAAACCACGTGAATAAGGTACATCAGGTAATTTTTCATCAGGTGTACGGCCACGGGCCCTCTTCTCTTCGTCCGAGATGTAATCGGTGATAATATACTTGCCATATTTCGATTCAGCCATAAGATTCCTCCTGATTGTTTTTCAAGTTTCCCATACTATTTCGCCGCCGATTATGGTTAGCAATACCCTGATTTGACCGATGGTCTCGGCGGGAACCCGTGTGGGATCATCGCTTAATAATACCAGATCAGCCAGTTTACCCGGTGTAATCGACCCCTTGACGTTTTCGTCATAAGAAGCATATGCAGCCCCGGTGGTATACAAGGCTAAGGCATCCAGCGGTGATACCCGTTCCTCGGGAGCGATGGTATTACCACGTTCGGTCTGCCGCAATACGGCAGACTGGATACCAACCAGGGGGTTGTTGGGAACTACCGGATTATCGGAACCACCGGCAACCTTGATACCAGCTTCGAGGAACGATTTTACGCGATAGAGCCAGCGGAGATTATCCGGCTTGACCTGGACGAGGTAACGTTCGCCGCTGTAATAGAGGAAGGGCGGCTGCATTGAGACCACAGCCTGGAGCTTTTTGATCCGTTCAAATAATGGGGGGGTACTCTCAGCGCAGTGTTCCAGGCGGTGGCGGTGGGCTGAGGGATGAGATAACAAGGCGTTTTCATAAGCAATCAAGGCGGCTTCGATTGTCTCCGGTTCGACAGTATGGATTGCAACCTGGCATCCCTGACGATGAGCTTCAAGAACGATACGGTTAAGATCGGGTTGAGCAGGAAACAACTGTCCCGTCGCTTCACCCAATACTATTTTTAGTCCTCCCATGCGCAGTGAATCATCCCCGGTACGGAATTTCAAACCGGCATTGCGAAAGGCATCAGTATTGTCCATCCCGGTCATTAAATAGATCCGGCTTTTCAACAGACCTTTATCTATAAAGCGCCGGTAGATCTGCCATCGCTTGAAGTCGTTGGTAACCGTAGCATCCTGAAGAGATGTGATTCCCAGGGAAAGAAAAAGATGGTTTACGTCAGTGAATCCCCTGGTCAAGGCTTCTTCGGCGAGGGGCGGCATCACCCGGTAGCGGATATATCCCAGCATATCGAAAAGCACGCCGTCCGGTTCCCCGGTGTTGATGTCGCGGCGTATCGACCCACCCGGGGGTTCGGGAGTGGCGATATTGATTCCGGCCAATGCTAATGCCCGGCTGTTCAAGACGCAGGCATGAAGCGACCGGTGCGACAGGATTACGGGGTGGTCAGGAGCGACCTCATCCAGGTCCCAGCGGGTGGGGTGACGCTTCTCTGCCAGGTGAAAATCGCTGTAATCCGAGCCATTGATCCATTCTCCGGAAGGGGTGTTTTGGGCTTTTTGATTGAGCAACCGTTTGATGTCAGCGATGGACTTGACAACCGAAGCACTCAGATCCAGTGTTAATTGTTTACGCATGAGAGAGAAAATATGGCAATGGGCATCGTTGAAACCGGGAGTGAGAGTTTTCCCGGCGCAGTCAATAACGCGAGTCCCCGGTCCGGTGAAATGGACGGAATCGGAACTGTTACCGACTGCTGTGATCCGGTTCCCGGTGAGGGCAACCATTTGCCCGGTCGGACAGGAATGGTCCATGGTGATCAAATTAGCATTTTTCAGAACTATATCAGCAAACGCCATATGCGCATAATACTCCGGGTATAGCCGACATGTAAATGGCTTTGGTTTAATGGCCAGTCGTGCTTACCGCAACTTGACAGGATGGTAGATATATATAAGTTGACTTAACATATCTTATATGTCATAATTCTACCGTTTCAGGCATCGTTCAGATTCGGGTATCTTTGCCTGATCGGTTCTCTCGTTTTCACGTCTTTCCCGTGAGTTATATATTCGAAATAAATAGTGAGGTAGCAGTATGGCAGAGAAAAAATATCGGTGTCTTAATCCGGTTGGTATCATTGATCCCATTGATTTAAAGCCGATTTCCCCGCGTTTGGATACGCTTGACGGCAAAACCATCTTTTTCAGCATCGGCGCCGGCGGCGAGCAGGACATTATCATCCCGCTGACCAAACGGTTGCAGAGCGATTATCCCCGGGTCAACTGGCAGATCCGCACTGCTGCCGAGCACCGTACCATTGCCGGCAGCAGTGCCTTGTCCGAGGAAGACATGAAGGTCGCTGACGCCTGTATCCGCGGCGTCGTGTGGTGACACGGCGCTATCT
>JBBITI010000072.1:0-12675 GCA_037440885.1 Dehalococcoidales bacterium
AAATCGAAAACATGGTTTGGATACTATTGAATTAAAATGGGGGCAAGGCGCCAAATGTATCGGAGGAGAAATCAAGGTCGACAGCCTTGAACGTGCTCTGGAATTAAAGCGGCGCGGCTATATCGTCACCCCGGACCCTTCTCATCCACTGAACCAGGCAAGCTTCCATGATGGTTCGTTGAAGGAATTCGAACGTCATAGTCGACTCGGCTTCATTGATGAAGAAGGTTTTTATGCGGAAGTCGAACGGCTCCGGAGACTGGGTTTTCGACGCATTACTTTGAAAACAGGCGCATATAGCTTGCGTGAACTGGCGATGGCTATTAAATGGGGGTCAGAAGCTAAAATCGACCTGCTGACCATTGATGGTGCTGGCGGTGGTACAGGCATGAGTCCATGGCGTATGATGGAGGAATGGGGCATGCCTAGCTTGTATCTGCATGCAGCAACCTATGAGATGTGTGACAGGTTGGCCAGTCGGCATGAACGCGTGCCTGATATCGCCTTCGGAGGAGGATTTAGCACCGAGGATGGTATCTTTAAAGCACTTGCTCTTGGTGCTCCTTATGTTAAAGCGGTATGCATGGGCAGGGCAATGATGATTCCCGGTATGGTCGGTAAAAATATCGCAAAATGGCTGCATGATGGAAAGTTACCGAATACCATTAGCCAGTTCGGAACAACACACGAAGAGATATTCGTCTGTTTTGAAGAAGTCAAAGATATTATTGGTACTGATGAAATGAAGACCCTCCCACTCGGTGCTTTGGGAATATACAGTTATGCTGAGAAACTTAGAGTAGGTCTGCAACAGCTGATGGCAGGTGCTCGTTGCTTCAGTATCCCTGCTATCAATCGCAACGACCTGATGTCGCTTACTACTGAATGCGCCAAGATCACCGGCATCCCGTATTTGATGAACGCATATCGTGAAGAAGCTATAGACATACTTGACGGACACCGTGAAGTTTATAAGGAACTGGAAGCGACAGGTGCACTGCTGAGTTCAACACGCGGTTATCGCCGTATCAGAACTTATGAATAAGATCTGCTGTCTGTTCTCAAGAAGCGGACTATTTACAGTAAACGAATGGGGGAACAGGTCAACCTGCTCTCCCCCATTCCTGAGTTAGCTCTTGCTCGGTATTAGGGGAGCGTATATCCCTGCCTTAAGAATACAATACCGAAGCGAAAGGTCGCCCAGTAATTCAAAAACAATGAGGACGACTATTATCGCTGTTGGTATTGACACATCAGCTAACCATGTAGCGATTGCTACTCCGGCGGGAATTGCTGTACCGAGAAGCACTACACCAAGCCAGAATAGCGGTGCCAGTCTGCCAGTAACTATTGCCTTGACCGAGACTTTACCGGTTGTTCCCTGGTATCTGACAGTAAATAGATACACAAATACTATCAATATAAAAGCTATCAAAAATAGGCGGGATAGTTCTTCTACATTGCCAGTCTCGCTGGTCGCCCCGGTCACCATCATCATAAGAAGAGTGATCCCCAATCCACCCCAGGAGCCCATTATCAGGTAGAGTAATGGCAACATAGCAGTGTTCCATATCACAATGCTGTTAACGGAAGCCATAACAAAGCCGACATAAATGATGGTCAGGAACGCAAAGATATTGACGCATATTAACAGCCCGATAAATGGATAAGACCATTGATGCAAAATCAGGTATACTAAACCAAGCCCGAGAAAGAGCGTGACAAATACAAGTCCTCGCGAAATCCAGGATGTCTTCCAACCCGAGGACAGCAGCATTCTCCAAAACCGGACCGGATGTCCCAGATAAGCGAGGTGGAATCCGCCCCCCAGTATCCCGCACATCAGCCAGCCGAGCACCATTCCAGCCGGATGATTAATAATCGAAGAAACCAGAAATGTACCGGCTCCTAGTTCGATGAAGAACATCGCCAGCCACATGAGGATTCCGCGCTTCTCGATCCACTCTCTTTGCGGAGTTGGCTGTACTAGAAACTCATAACCTCGAGTTTGCGTCATCGTTTCCCTCCGCAGTTATAATCCCTTAACCGATAACGTAATAGACAGAAGGGTCGGTACCGAACTCAGGACGGAGCTGCACAGCCCGCTTTTCTCTGATGTGTTTCGAGACTTCGCTATCAGGATCATCCAGGTCACCGAAGTACCTCGACTTGGCAGGGCAAATATTGACGCAAGCCGGTGTTGCTTCAATGTCCACCCCTGGGATAAGCCCCTTCTTCGTGCCCTCGCCAATTCTTTCCAAACAAAAATCACACTTCAATACTACCCCCGTTTGAAGAGGGTACAGCTTCTTGCGCAGTCTCTCCAGTTCGGTAAAGCCCTGGCCAGGAAAGTATTCTCTCTCTTTGGAATAATACGAACGGACCTGATACGGACAGGCAATCAAGCAATACCGGCAGCCGACACACTTGTCCTGGTCAACCCAGACTATTCCATCGTCACGCCGCTGCGTCGCGGTAGTAGGGCATGCCTTCACACAGGCCGGTTCGGCGCAGTGATTGCACAGTACCGGGTAAGTGTGTTTTGTTATATTGGGATATGTGCCTGTCTCCGAAATCAACAACCTTCCCCACATCATCCCCGGAGGCAGGAAATGCTCCTCTTTACACTTTATTGCGCAGGCGTAACAGCCGACGCATTTCTTTAGGTCAATCACCATTCCGTATCTCATCTTTTACTATCCACTTTATAGGCTTTGACCATCACATTGATTTCGAAAGCGCCGCAGATGGGATCGATATGCTTCTGATCTGCCGGTAACAACTCGTTGAAGTTTACGCCTACACCATTGGCAATTGGCCGCCCCTTCGCCCATCCTCCCAGACCGACCATTGACACCACCTTGCGATGTATGAATTGAGATAACTTGACCCTCCCTGTTATCTTGTCGCCGCGAAAGTTCTCAAGACAAATAACGTCCCCATCACGAATCCCCTTTTTCTTCGCAGTGTCCTCATGTATCACAATATTATAGGTGTACGGATTGTTCTTGCTCATTTCATCTATCCACGGATTCTCTGCGGAAAACCGGTGAGTATGTAAGTTGTCCCTGGGTGAGACAGCTACCAGATCGAACTCCGAGTCAGGAGCAACATCGGTATACATAGCTGCCGGAAAGTAACTGAGCAAGGCAGTATACTGGTTCCAATCCATATGGATTCCTATGCTCTCAGCACGTTTCTTAACCTCTTCTCTGTCTCGCTCGTTAATCTCATAATAGATAGGTATCCTGGCATCAACGAAGTATCGCCAGTAACATTCTTCTGGCTTCTTGTCCCAACTCACAAAACCGTTTCCCATAAACCAGTCGATACCCCGCTCTTTTCCAAAAGTGAACTGTAACGCCCTGTCAGTGAATTCGAAACAACGGATTCTCTCCTCGGGTCTTACTATGTCAAACTGCTTGGACACAGTTTGTGTCTGCTCCCACTTCATAACCTTCGCAGAAAACCAGTTCTCCAAAAAAGTGTTATACTTCTCCCGAATACCCACCCTGTCGGCCAGATCAAAGAGAATATCCATCGTACTTCTTCTCTCATACTTTGGTGCACAGACCGGAATTCCTACGTGATAGCACCATTTGTCCATCCCGATGGGGTAATTAAAGAAGAAGCCTTGAGACGTGGTTGGGTCAAGGTTTTCAAGAAAGTGGCATTCAGGCAGAACAATATCAGCAAATGACTCGGTAGTCTCATTATGAACAGTATTGATAGAAAAGATAAATGGGACCTTCTTCAGGAAAGTAGCGGCAGCTTGTGTGTTGCCAGCACTCAGTAGAGAATTAGCACCATATAATGCTAACATTTGTGGTTCATACGGTCGTCCCGCTTTGGTCCAAATTTCATCCCAGTCTTCGCAGTAGGGGTATGGGTTCCTGCCGGAATGAGGAAATATGTCCTGAAAATTCAACAAACCGGGGCCTGATACCTCTGGCGGAGGCCACGGAGCTTTGGTAAACCATACCCCGGGGGCTAGCATTCCATCGGTACTGGAATAAGGTTGAAAGCTGGGGTGGCCAGTTTCCGGGTATCCGAAGCTTTTAACCGTCCCCGAACCGAGAATCCCGCCACATACATCCTGATTACCCAGTAATGAGTTTAACAACGTCATCGCGCTATATTGGTGAAAACCATTCGTATGGGTATTTAATCCTTTGTAACCAACAAGGCCGGCAGGTCGATATGGGATCTTTTTCCCCCCGATGTCGATTGTGCTGCCGATCTTTGCCTCGTCGATCAACTCTCTCGTCAGACGTCTTATCGTTTTTTCGGGTACAGTACTGATTTTCGCCGCCCAGTCGGGATTGAACTGCTTGAGGTGTTCCTTCAAGAGTTGAAAAGCTGGGTGGCACTTGATTCCGTTAACTGTAAAATCCCCTTCCAGTGCCGGGCTGACCAGGGTAGGGTCATCATAAGTCTTCGCTTTGCTGTCCTTTTCATCCCAGAGCAGTGGCTTGCCGCTTAGTACGTCCCTGACGAATAGTCTGTCTGAGCTAGCGAGATACGGTCCGTTAGTTTTATCCCTGATATAATCCTTATCATAGATTCCTATTTCATTCACTATAAGGTTGGCCATAGCTAAAAATACCGCTAGGTCCGTACCCGGAAGAATGGGTATCCACTCCGCTGCCTTGCTACCGGACATATAACCTATCGGATCCATGACGATAGTTTTCATGCCCCGGTCTCTTGCTTCTGCTCCCATTCGTATAGCCGTTCCAGACATGCGCCCGCTGCCTATGCCTTCATTACCTCCGCACCGAATAACATAATTGGAGTACCTGTAATCTGGAAGAATATCCCAGGCGCCGTGTACTATCGCCCCAATGTGATGGGCTACCGCTCCACAGGCAGTCCCTACACCACCCGATGCGCGGTTAAGCGTGCCAAACTGGACAAAAAAAGGACCGAAAAGCAGAGTAGCTTTAAAAGTCGTGCCAGGCCCGGGCGTAAATCCCCAGAGTAATTGCCTGGGGTCTGTGTTCTTTATCTTGATTAGTTTTTCGGCAATGGTTTCCATCGCCTCTTCCCATGAAATTCTTTGCCATCCCGGATCTTCGCCAATTCCCTTTCTCGGATTGGTTCGTTTGACCGGGTAATTTATCCGATTGGGGTCGTGAAAATCCAATATCGTCGCCACGCCTTTGCCGCACATCCCTCCATGGGCTCCCAGGTCGCTCTCTGGTATACTTTCAATAGCTACCGGCCAGCCGTCAACCACTCTTACCTTCGCACCACATATACCATAACAACCGCCACATACAGTATAAGCCCAATAATCCTTACTACCACCCCTATCGAACACCGCATAGTCTTCGCGCTCTCTTTTGAGCTTGTCGTAGGTAATTTCATCAGGCTTATTTTGCGTTTGCATCAGATTTTCGGCTCCCTCCTCAGCATAACGATACAAGCGGTATTCTATCATACCAACGAACGGTAAAAAAGATAGACGACAACGGCTATTAATAGTCGTAAATCCCCGTAAAACCGAGCCAACGGACTCTTGACCGTTGTTTCACATAGCGAAGAACTCTCCCCCGTCTCTGCTAGTAAAATTATCCAAATAATAACCCATTATCGTTCACCAATATCAAGCGCTATTTGATGCGCCATCCGCGTCGCTTCGTAAATATTTTTCACTGCCAGGCAATCTCCTACCTGGTAGAACTCCGGAGCACAAAATCTAAGTTCTTCAACCTCAAACCACATTGGAAAACGACCTAGAGCACAGACCACGGTATCCGCGGGAATAAATTTATCTCCGCCATTATCTCTACCGTAAACACCATTTTTATCTATCTCAACCACTCTCGTCCCTAAAGCCAGCTTAACACCGATCCGATTGATCTCTAACCAGATTGCCTGCGCTTGTAAAATATTGTCTCCCGCATTAATACTTGGCAACATCTCCACTATAGTGACATCGTACCCCAAGTCCCCCAAATAAATGGCCAGTTCGGAACCTACCAGACCCCCACCAAGGATTACGACTCTCTTTTTCGCCTTGTCTGGATGCAGATACACTTCCTCGGCATTGAGGACATTAATTCCCTTGATTCCGGGAATATCAGGAATAAATGGCTTTGAACCAAGAGCCGCAATAACAACATCCGGATTATTCTCCATCACAAGACGTTTCGTTACACTGGTGTTCAAACGTACTTCTAAATGTGCCCGAGAGATAAACAATTCTTGTTGGTTAAGGTATTCCCGCAAATGTTTCTTAAAAGGTACATTGTTTTCACAGCGTAGTACACCCCCGAGTCTGCCTGCTTTTTCATATAAAATTACCCGGTGTCCGCGCCTTGCACTTATGAGCGCTGCTTCCATACCAGCCACACCTCCCCCCACTACCAGAACCTTCTTGGGTTTCACGCTTGGTCGTGCGTATTTTTGCTCGCTCTCGTCAGATATCTCTGGGTTCAAAGCACATACAATATGCCCGTGCCTTATGAGGTTTGAAAAACAGGTGAAACACCGCATACACTTTCTGATTTCACCATCGCGTCCGGTTCGTGCTTTATTCGGCAAATCGGGATCGCATATTATTCCCCTTGCTAACTCCACCACATCCGCTTTACCCGTTTCGATAATTTCCTCAAGCAATTCTGGATCGGCTAACGCCCCTACAGTCGCTACTTTAGATTTCCTGACATGTTTTTTAATCTCAGTAGCATACTTCACATTGATTCCATCGGCTAAAAACATTGAAGGATGAGTAACCGTGAAAACTCTCGCATCTTCATGTGAACCTGCTGACACATGAATGAGATCAACTAAGCCATCTACAGCTTCGGCGATCCGGCACCCGTATTCAATATCATACCCACCCTCGTATACTTCACTTCCGGATATTCTTAGCTCCAGGGGATAATCCGGGCCTACGCTCTCCCTGACCGCCCTGATAATCTCAAGCGGAAAACGCATCCGGTTTTCAAAAGAACCTCCGTACGCGTCCGTACGATGGTTTAGTGTCGGTGACATAAACTGGTGCATCAGGAACCCGTGACCTCCATGCAGTAATACCATACCAAATCCACACCGCTTTGCCAGAACCGCGCCATCGGCATACTTCTTTATCACCCGATCCATCATCATCCGATCCATAGCATGCACAAAAACTCGTGGATGTCCCAGCACACCGTCAACAAATTCTTCTTGCGGACCAAATATTTTACGACCTTCTAAGTAAGAATACGTAGCAGCTGAACCTGCATGGAATATCTCCAGGGTTGCTACAGCACCATGGCGATTTATCTCGGAAGACAATTTATTCAATGCCGGCATTATCTCTTTATCATCTATAAACATGTTATATTGACCGTGCTAGCTGTGATCAGAATCAACCATCACATCACCGACGCAGACCGATGCCGCGCCGCCTTTTGCTTTCCTCTCGTAATAGCAGATTGTTTCATAAATCGGACGGTGCTTGACATCGGAGTAAAATACCCCGGTAGGAGCGGCAAATATCCGGTTGCGAAACAAAGTATTCCCGAGCTGAATCGAAGAAAAAAGATGTGGATACTTACATTCGAACATCATTTCATACCTTTTGTTTATTATTTCCGTAAATATTTATCAATCTTTTTTACACAGATCATCTTCGTTTCCACTTTCCGTTAATTAATACCGGCTTTTCGCATATTATTATTCTCCTCTCTCTTGCGATGTCAACTCTAGTGCTCTATACTCCAGCTTTTTTCTTACTTCATCCTTGCATTTTTATCTCGAATGCGCGCATAATCCGCTCTGAAGCACGCTTGATTGTCAGATCAAGAAATTAAAATCCTTAGCAAAAATACAAATTCGATATTTTCGCTGTTTAACGTACGCATAAGAAAATATTTATTTAAGGAATGTTTGCATGAATAATCAATGGGAATTTAATCACTCGGGAGTATTCACGAAAAACTTCAACCAGACACTTCGCTATTACAAATCATTAGGGTTAGCCCCGGACCTTCCCCGAACCCAGAATCCTTTTAAGCCAGAAGATAAAGCCGTAACTGTTGAATTTGATGAAGTCGTTGATCTTTCTATGCCCGACGGAGAATATTTTCTTGCCCTTCTGTATATCGGCGACCTGGAGTTGGAAGTATTGCATGCCCCGCAAACAATCCCCCTTGGCGAAGCACTCGCATATCGTGAAGGGGTTAATCACTTTTGTATCAGTGTCCCTGATATCGATGGCGAAGCCGATAGACTTTCCGCTAAAAAATTACGCATGATTCAAGACTTCCACCTCAATGGCGTTCGCCTTGAAGATTATTTTGATACTCGCGAACATGGTAATATCCTTCTATCTATGCGCACACCTATGACCCAAGAAATGAAAAAAAGAAAGGCTTCTCACGGAATCGTCGACTGGAAATTCCGCGGCCATACCGCCGTGGTCAAGGATCTTGATAAAGTTGTCTCATATTATCAGTACCTGGAGATCGCAGACTTCCTGCCGGAAACGATTTTTGATAGCCGGCATATATCCAATTTCCAGGTTTATGGTAAAAAACCCGGTAAACCCATTATAGCCCGGAGTCGAACCGCTAAAGTAAGTGATAAATTATCACTTGAGTTTATTCAACCGGTGGAAGCAAACGAGATTTATAAAGAATCTCTATACCGACGTGGTGAGGGGATTATCGATCTTACCTTTTCAGTAGATGACTTGAAAAAAGAAAGCGCTTTCTTAGTTGAAAAAGGAGTCCCTATCATCCTCAACGGTCTGCCCGAGAACGGCAAGCCCTTCGCTGTTTTTGACACCCGCGAATCTGGCGGTGATGTCATGATCAAATTAGTCCAGCGCTGATCATTACCATATGAGATACACAAAACAGAGAAAACCTGTAAAAACCGGTTTTCTCTGTTTTGTTTGTCCTGAATACTTGTTGTATACCGCCCATCACCGGTATATAATCGGACTACTCTAACCGAATAGTACTGATAATATACAATTTATTGTTGCAAGGAGGGGTTGTGAAAGATTTTCAGGGCAAAGTGGCTTTTATTACCGGAGGGGCTTCCGGGGCCGGGTTGGGACAGGCTAAAGTATTCTCCGAAGCTGGTTGTAAAGTAGTCATTGCTGATATCCGCCAGGATCATATTGATGAAGCGATGGCTTATTTCAGATCCAGGAATGCTGTAGTCCATGCCATTAAATTAGATATAACTGATCGAAAAGCTTATGCCACCGCAGCAGATGAGGTGGAAAAAGTATTCGGTTCACCCCCTCAACTATTATTCAACACTGCCGGAGTAAACGCCTTTGGTCCGGCTGAAGCTTCTACTTTTGAAGACTACGATTGGATAATGGGCGTATGTCTCGGCGGCGTGATAAACGGATTGGTTACCTTCGTACCCCGTTTGATTAAAGCGGGCAAAGGCGGCTATATCGTGACCACCTCCTCATGGGGTGGATTTATGGGCGGCGCCACTACAGCCCCCTACTCCGCTGCAAAAGCAGCCGTTGTTAATCTTATGGAAAGTTATTATTTAGCCTTGAAACCCTATGGCATCAAAGTCTCATGTCTTTGTCCGGTAGGTATTAATACTAATATTGGCGAATCGTCCTTTACCCGTCCTAAGCACATGGACAATACTGGCTACAATACCAACGAAAATACTATTGCTTTTATGCGTAAACATTATTCTTTTGGCATTGACCCGGTTGATCTTGCTTTATTATTAAAAAAGGGAATGGAAAATGAGATATTTCTGGTTCTGCCTTTCTCTGATCCGGAAAAATCTCTCCGCGATAATTTTGAACGTCTCGTAAATTATGTCACCCCAGAGGGAATGAAACGGCAGGATGAAATCGAAAAAAAGCGGCGCGAAGAGATGTTAAAGCACCCTAATCCTTCGATTGAGGGGGCTGAAGAGGTCGGATGGGGTAAAGCTCGACCTGGTCTCAACTGGATTGTTAAGGAGCACAGGATCTCCAATAAATAACTGATTTTCACGAAAATAGTTGATGAGGTAAATATGTCTGTAGAAATTCGGTATTCTGTAATCAGTCCCGAAGCTGGCGTTGAGAAAAATCCGGCTGGCCCGCCGCCGATGGGTGGACCGCCCACCGGACGCTCCACTCCACCTCTCGAAATGAAAAGACCACAACTTTCGTCAACAGCCCCGGTAAAACCGTTGGATACCCTTGATAACAAAACAATTTATCTTGTAGATACCGGTTATGGGGGTAGCTATAAATTCATGCAGGCACTGCAAAAATGGTTCTCTGACCATATGCCCACAGTCAGCACCGTCCGTAAACGTAAGACCGGGCATGTATTCGCAGATGATACAACCGATCTATGGGACGAAGTCAGGACGAAAGGAGACGCTGTCGTTCTCGGGGTCGCGGGTTGACCGGGTTGTGTCACAGCAGTTGCTGCCGGTAGTACTAAACTGGAAAAAACCTACGGAATACCCACGGCGCCGATATCGACCTACGGATTTGAAAATCTAGCTAAGGATGCCCTCAAAGATGGGCGTGTGCCATTACCATTCATCTTTACCCCACATCCTGTTGTTGGATTATCTTTTGAAGCTCTCTACGCTTACCTTGAAGGTGTAGACCCTGATACCGAAAAACGGGTTATTGACGAAATTATTGATGCTCTGACTAAGCCCAGACTGGAGTCCCAGAAGATTAGTGTTTCATCGTCGGTGACTTCTAAAAAAGCATCACCACCATTACTGCTTAAACCCGATACTGAGGATAATTTGCAACGACTGTTTTATGAGAATGGTTGGACCGACGGCTTACCTATCATTCTTCCTACAGAGGAACGAGTACAAAAAATGCTTGCCGGCACCAGTCATGCTCCCGATGAAGTCGTAGCCGAGATATTCCGCATGGATACTCACGAGTTAGCGAAATATACTGTCACTAATATTGCAGTTGTTGCCGTTATGGCAGGCGCGCGACCAGAACATTTCCCGGTTATTCTCGCTGTCGCTTCCGCAAGGCACACTTCACTCATGCCGTCCACCACCGCCTTTTCCAGTATGCTTTTGGTGAACGGGCCTATCCGTAATGAGATCGGTATGAATTCCGGTATCGGTGCTTTAAGCCCGGTTAACCTGTCGAATTCAGTCATCGGCCGCGCCTGGACACTAATGAGTATTGTATGGGGTGGTGGCAAACCTCGACGAACTTTGTGGACTTCGCAAGGTAGTAACCTGACTTATAATAACATGACCTGCGCCGAAAACGAGGAACGAAGCATATGGGAACCATTCCATGTCCAAAAAGGCTTCAAACCTGAAGAGAGTGTTGTCAGTCTTTTTATGGGCTGGGCGGTGATTAATAGCCCTGGTGCCGCAGCCCATCGTTCTCTTGGTGAAGAACTTAATCTCGAACTGTCGGTTATCCCCCCCACTAACTCTGCTGCCACCATTATTCTTGACCCACTGGTAGCCCGTAATTTAAAAGAAAATGAAGGTTTTGAAACTAAAATAGATTATTGTCGCTGGCTATCCCGGAACATAAAAATGCCCGCCGGTCGTTATTGGAAGACCGACTATATCGATATGCTGGTCGCTTCTCAGGCATATCAAGGTATTGAACCTTTCGCTTCCTGGAAAAAACTCCCGGATGATGCCCTGCTCGCACCTTATTTCGATCCAGAGCGGATCAACCTGATCGTCGTGGGGGGCGAAACAAGTCCTCTATGGAAGGCTACCGATTTCGGACATATCACCAGCATTAGTATCGACCAGTGGCGTCCGCTCAAACCGGTCGCCGCATGTGCTGACGGAACCTGCGGCTTACCGGATGAAGCTATAGACTATCATTAGTCTCATAGGTTTAAATACCGCAAGGGGAATGTATGTTCCCCTTGCAGTATAATCAATCATCGAGTGTCTATTCTATTCCGTCCAATATTTCTCTGGCTCTGTTCCCCGCAACGACACCGTCGCCAACCGCCGCCGCTATCTGTCTCGGTGAGCCGCTTCGAATATCCCCCGCAGCTAAAATATTAGGCATCTCTGTCTCCATGTATTTGTTTACTTTGATCTGTCCCTGATCATCCAGCGGCACAACACCTCTCAAATATTCTGTATTCGGTTCTAATCCGACGTGTATCAGAACCCCATCGGTCGAAATATCATAGACTTGACCGGTAATTCTATTTTTTACCTTTATAAACTCTACTTTGTTATTTCCTCCGATTGATTCTACGATTGAATTCCTGATCAATTCTATCTTCGATTCTTTCTCGACACGTTCCTGCAAAATTTCTGTGGCTCTAAAATGTTTGTCGCGATGTATTATTTTTACTTTACTGGCTATTCTTGCCATATATAACGCCTCGGTTAGTGCTGCATCACCACCGCCGCATACAATGACTGCTTTATCCTGGAACAAACCTCCATCACACAGGGCACAATCGAACACCCCCCTTCCCCTTAATTCTTCCTCTCCCGGAATTCCCAGCTTTTTTAACCTGGTACCACCCGCAATGATGATTACCCTGGTTGTATACCCTTTACCTTGGACACCACCAACCCAGTGACAGTTGGAAAATACTTCGATCGAAGTCACTTCTCCTGATTCCATTTCCAATCCATGTTTTTGTGCTTGGGAAACCATGCCCGAAACTAGTTTTGCTCCTGTAATCCCCTCCGGAAAACCGGGATAGTTTTCAATCAACTCCA
>JBBITI010000073.1:0-12463 GCA_037440885.1 Dehalococcoidales bacterium
GACAACCTCCTTTTACGAGTAAGCAATGCGGTATTAAGTACCACAGTCAGTGTCAACTGTCAATCATTAACTACCGCTTGCGGATATTTGTTACAATACATTGTCTACCTACTTATTCGGAGAAGGGAGTGTTATTTGAAAGGTCCGCTTTCGGGAATCAGAGTACTAGCCCTAGAAAATTACCTGGCCGGCCCGGTCGCTTCGATGACGATGGGTGATCTGGGAGCGGAAGTCATCAAGATCGAGCCGCCGCAGGGCGACCTCAGCCGTCTGCCGATAGGCCCGAACCAACCGGAACAAGAAGGGCATTATTCTTGATCTGCGCACGCCCCAAGGAATAGAGGCGTTTTACGAACTGGTAAAAATATCCGATGTCGTGCTGAACAACTTCAGGGCAGGCGTGATGACACGACTGAAAGCGGATCATGCAGTTCTTAGAGAGATCAATCTCCGCATAATCTCCGTTAATCTCACCGGAATGGGACCGGTCGGCTTATACCGTGACCGTCCTTCGGTAGAAGCAACGGCAGCCGGGTTAAGCGGCATCCTGAGCGTAACCGGAGAACCCGGAGGCCGACCGGTACGTCCTGGTCCGGCGATGTCAGACCTGGCAAACGCCCAATATGCGGTGATTGCGACACTGGCCGCCCTACTGGAGCGAGAACGTACGGGTACCGGGCAGAACATCGATGTTTCGTTGCTCGGAGCAAGCATCGCCTACATGGGTTATCACATCAGTTACTATACCTGTTCAGGCATCGTGCCCGAGCCACTGGGCTCCGGCTACCCATTTACGGCTCCATACGGCGCGTACAAGACCGCTGACGGATATGTGGTACTCGGCCCGTGCTGGCCACGGATTGCCCGCGCCATCGGCGCCGAATGGCTCACGGATGACCCGCGTTTCGCTACTACCGAAGAACGGCTGGCGCACCGGCAGGAACTGGATCGAGAAATCGAAAACCGACTTGCCAGTGCGAACACAAGCGACTGGCTGGAAATATTCTATGCCGAGGACATCATCGCCGGCCCGCTGCTCAAAGTCGACGAAGTTGTCACCGACCCACAGGTGAAGGCGATCAACATGATCCTGGACATACCCCACCCCCGCGGCGGCAATATCAGAGTTGCCGGCAGCCCCATCATGATGGAATCACTCAGCGGCGAAAACACATGCCCACCGACTCTAGGTCAGCACACCGAGGAAATACTGCGCGAATTGCTACATTACAGTAACGACAAAATACAGGCACTGAAGACAGAACAGGAAAAGGCAGCGGAAGCTACCCGCAGCCACGTCCACAAAGAGAAATAACGGCAATGCGCATATCACGACACACGGTTAACCCGGTTAGTCTCCTTTGATTTATCGACAACAAACTAGATAAATAATGTCTGTTTCGAGCGGTCGGACATTTCCAACATCGCCGCTACACCGCAGATCTCTGACACCTCATCGATCAAGTCTGCCCGTGAAATTTCCATCACTTCCATACTCATCTGGCAGGGAAACAATTTCACACCAAGATCAATAGCAGTTTGACGCAACTCGTCCAGGGGTGGGATATGATGATTCTGCATCATTTTTTTAAACATCCAGCGGCCCAAACCGCCAAAATTGAACCGCGAAGGCCCGATGCGGTTGATGCCACCCCGGTTTAAGAGCCCCAATTTTTTACCAAAGAAGCTTTTACCCGTCAAGTTACCTTTCTGGATAGCTTTCAAGCCCCAAAAAGTGAAGAACATACTCGTTTCTTTGCCGGCGGCGGCAGCGCCTATGGCAATATTGAAAGCAGCCATAACTTTGTCCATATCGCCACTCATGACAATCAGGGTAGTACCGTTTTTTTCAGCCATCGTTAATGGTTCCATATGATATCCTCCCAATAACTGTTTATGCCAACGAAATAATCGATATTACCAACGACTGTTATGGAGATAGAGACTATGACATCATTCGGGAATAGGCAGACTAATAATTATCCTTCAATACCTTGCCGGTGGTTTTATCTTTCCAGTACCCCCTTTGCTGTACCGGCCAATTAAAAGACACGGCTCCGGGACGCGGGCAATCGTTCACGCAACAACCGCAATACCAGCACTCGTCGGGATGCAATATCACCGGCGGCTTTCCTTTTTGCGGGTTGGGGACATATACATCGACCTGGCACACTTCGATGCAATGATTACAGCCATTACAGACTTTATCATTGAAGATTACCGGTCTACCCGGAGTGGTAACATTGGGGAACATATACACCTTTTTCTCTTCCATCGTAATCTCCTTATTTCCCTTGATAGACTCCGGTGTAGTCTTTATTGTGAGCTTCGTAACTTGCTTTCAAATCACCCCAGTAGTTGAGCGGGTATTCTCCCACCTGGACCTTATTATTCTCCATTCTGACAGTCACAAACTTGTTCCACTGCGGCGGATCTAATTCAGGAAAATCGATCCTAAAAAAGTTGAGCAGTTGACTGCTGGCTTGCCGCGCCAAAGACGCGTTCAGAACGATTTGTCCGTGAGCCAACAGGCTGAGGTCTTCGATAGCGCGCATCAGCTTATGCGGATCGAGGGCATAGAGTCGCGGTACAAAGACTTCTTCTATCTCCCTGAGAGAATCTAGCCCCATTTTCAGCAATGATTCGGTCTTGAATTCACTGCAAAAATACTGCATGGTCCGGGCAATGCCAGCGTTCAGTTCTTTCCAGTCGATACCTTCGGAACGTTGAAGAGGGGCATAAATCCGGGATTTTTCCAGAGTCAACTGATCGCGGGATATCCGGGACTCACCGATCTGACGGGTATAAGCGGCAGCTTTACGCCCGGCATATCGACCGGTGGAGGCAGCATAACTGTGATCGCCGTGGGAGAACATCTGCTCCCCGGCGATATAGAGTCCATCAAGAGTGGATTTTAAATCCCAGTCGACGATTGGTCCGCTCCCGCTAACCGTACGCCACTGGAGGGGACTGGTACCTTCGAAAAAAGTATAATTCTGCAACAGGTGTTTGGCCGGATCGAATCCCGCCCGCTCGTAAGTGTCAGTGATGATTTTCGTCGTCGATTCCTCGCCCAGCATGAGTTTCCAGGTCGTCCGACGCTCGATTTCCGGCATTGCCGGGAAATCACCGTAGAACGGCAGCGCCCACTCGCCGGTCTGAATCCCCTTGCGGATAGACTCGCGCACATCCGGAGGAGGACCCATAGCACCACCATCCGGCCATCCCTGAGTGGGCCAAGGCAATTGTTTGCCGTTAGCATCGACAAGCCGGATATTCTCGTAGCTAGCGTCTCCGGCGCCGCCGTACCAGGTATGTTTATAACCAGTACCCAGCATCAGGATACCGCTACGCTCCATCAAGGTGAGTTCAGCACCGGCTTTCCAGGCCATCGCCATACCGTCGCCAGTCATGGTACGAGAACGAAAAGTATTATAACCAGCGAGTTCGGTGTTAAGCTGCCACAGGGAATAGTTACCGGCGGTTGCCAGCACGGCGGCTTTCGACTTAAAGACCATGAATTCACCAGTCCGGTTGTTGAAGCCGGTTGCACCGATTACTCTTGCGCCCTGAACACCGCCTTCCGTCAGCAGGCTGGTAACCATAACGCGATCGAATATTTTCACGCCCAGTCGCCGGCATTCTTTCTTGAGCGCCGGTTTGAAAGTCGTGCCCCAGACACGGATCACAACTTCAGTGGAGTGGTTGGGGCTATAGCGCGGGGAAAACATATACTTAGTATCGTTGTACCTGCCTTCAGCCCCCACGTATTCATCTTTCAAATCCCTGATTTTACCGCCTATTTGCTCCATCTCAAGCAGAGTATCGTAGTCCTCGCGGCACTGGATTTGATTACCGATACCATTGGCATAAGAGATTTTTACCGGTCCGGCCAGCGGCCCCATGACTCCGGGACGTTCCGTGATTTGCCTGGCCCAATCGTCAGGGTCGATTTTCGAGTGAGGATTTGCCGGCACGTTGCACCAATGGTCGCAACCGGGACCACCGGCACCGCTTCTAATAGTATCACCCTTTTCCACCAAGGCAACCCGGACACCTGTCCGCGCGGCGCTGATCGCAGCCCAACAACCGGCAATGCCGCCGCCGATGACCAGGACATCAGCTTCGATCTCCTGTTGCTGGGTGTGGCGTATGGGATACGGCCAAGAAGGAACTGTGCCGTCTTTCTCAACCAGGTCATGCCAATTAGTCATATCATCCTCCTGCAATGCTGGTTAATACATGATGCTTCTTAAGGTTGCTGTGATTGTACTACTTTTCTTCAGAATATCCCAATCAGCGAACTGACAAGGGAAAAACGAAAAAAATCAAGGCAAGTTGAAAATGGAAACGAGCGGCAGAATAATACCAGTTGCGGAAATGGAATATTTTGTCGGGGCTACAATAAAAGATGATAGACACGATATAATTAATCTACAAGTTGATCAAAGCGACGAACAACTGATAGGTGCTGATATGAATGTAAAAGACGGATCAAAAGGTTTAGTATCAGTGATCAACTGCGGAGTCTGCGGTCGACCGCTGGTGTATGCAACGGATTCGGTTCCATGTACCTGCGCTCTTTGCGGAAAAGAAGAACGTTCGTTGATATATTGTCCGGCTGGCCACTATGTTTGTGACCGATGCCACAGTAAAGCCGCAATAGATGTTCTGCGCCAGGTATTAGCCGATACCCGTTCAACGGATCCATCAGAAATCCTGGAGCAAATTATGACACACCCTGCGGTTCCGATGCACGGGCCGGAACACCATATGATAGTCCCTGCGGTTCTGATAGCCGCAGTACGTAACTCCGGTTATCCGTTAGCGGAAGGAATAGTGGAGAAATCCCTGGAACGAGCCAGCAAGGTACCGGGGGGATGGTGCGGGTTATATGGCGATTGTGGAGCAGCCGTTGGCGCTGGTATCGCGGTAAGTATGATCACCGGGGCTACCCCATTAACCGGAAAACCACGTACGCTAGCCATGGCAGCAACAACTCAAGCAATGTCCCGTATGCTAGACGAACAACCAAGATGCTGTAAGAGAGCAAGTCGGATTGCAGTCGAGTCAACTGTACAATTTATACGTGAACGGTTGGATATTAAGTTGCCACGGGTGACTAAAATCCGTTGTGTTTATCCATTAAAAAACCGGGAGTGCCCGCGAAAACGTTGTCCCTATTATGATGAGACTCTATCCAATCGCTAACCTGTTTACCGAAGTCTGATTCAATCCAAACGACGGATGCGCGGGACGAAGGCGATAACGAGCAGGGACAACACAGTCAGGAGGATAGCGAAACTGCCCACCGCCCACTGCACACCGACGCCCTCAGTCAACACGCCTGCCAGAAAGGTACTAAAGCTGGTAAAACCGAACTGCATCATGAACAAGGCCATTACCCGACCCATGTATTCCGCATCGACATAGGATTGAATGAGGGTACCACTCAGTGTCATTCTCATAGTCTGCCCGATACCGACGATGACAATAAGACCGATGGATAACGGCCAGATCGAGGAGAAAGCAAACCCGGTGAGGGCGATTCCGAGTATGATACCGCTGAGGACGTACATGATACCCCGTTTTTTCGCGGGCAACGAAGCCAGAATCACCGAACCGACCAGTGCACCGATACCGGAGACACTCATAAGAATACCCATACCGCCAGCGCCTACCTGCAATACATCATCGACAAAGATCGGCATCAGGTTGTTATAAGGCATTGATAGAAGAACGATAATCATACTGAACAAGATAACAAGCAATATATTCGGAGTACGGCTGACATACTTGATACCGTTTACTATGCCATCGAGCGCACGCAGACTTACGTTAGCGGTATTCCGGGCTGACGGGAGGAAGAAGAAAAAGGTTACTGCCAGGATATACATTGCTGTCATCACGTAGTAGACAGCTTCGAAATCGAACCACTCCACCAGGAAACCGGCGATAGCGGGTGCAAATATCTGCAGCGCATTCATACCTATATTATTAAGAGAAATGGCGTTCATCAACTGGTCGTTACTGACGATAACCGGGATCATGGCCTGCCGGGCAGGCATGGTCAACCCCATCACCCCACCCTGGATGACGGACGAGACCACCAGCACCCACCACGAGCCGGCATGTTCGATACCGAGATAGCCGGTAGTCAGTGAAACAGCCACGATCAACGAGGCAAAAGCAAAACCGGACTGGCCGATGATCAGGACCTTGCGTTTATCAAAACGGTCGGCGATTATGCCGCCGAAAAGACTGAGGACGATCATGGGAATAGCGCCGGCGAAGGCCATAGCGCCCAGAATTGCGGCTGAACCGGTGACGCGATAAACAAGCAGTGAGCCAACGACCTGCTGCATGTTCATAGCCACTATCTGACCGAGCAAGCCACCATAAAAAATACGGTATACCGGATTACGGAAAGAACTGAAGGTACGACGCCCAAAGGTCTGGAGGAAACTGTTAGCCATATTTATAGGTTCTTAATCCAATAATAAAGGGAAAAGCGACCGTTCCCGGCAGCTTTTCCCTCCCTGATATCAACAACAAATAACAAACAATACTATTTAAGCTTACGCCCGTTACAATGAAAAAAGCAAATCGAACCAGACATGTTCCCGCTCATGCTTCCCGTTTCACATTATGCAGTAACTTCAACGAGGTGGCAGGCGACAAGGTGGCTATTACCGACATTTTTCAATGCGGGTATTTCCAGATAACAACGATCAAATGCTTTCGGACAACGGGGGTGGAAAACACAACCTTGCGGCGGATTAAGCGGACTCGGGATTTCACCTTTCAAGACGATCACGGAACGCTTCTCCTCGACCTCCGGATCGGGGATGGGGACAGCGGAGAGTAGAGCCTGGGTATAGGGGTGGAGGGGCTTAAGATACAACTCTTCCTGAGCGGAAAATTCCATGAATTTACCGAGATACATGACAGCGACCCGATCACTGATGTGCCTGACCACGGAGAGATCATGCGAGATAAAGATGTAGGCGATGCCGAATTCCTTCTGGAGGTCATCCAGAAGGTTAATGATCTGCGCCTGTATGGAGACATCGAGAGCGGAGATCGGCTCGTCACAGACGATGAATTCCGGTTGCAATGCCAGGGCGCGGGCGATACCGAGCCGCTGCCGCTGTCCGCCGCTGAATTCGTGGGGGTAGCGATCGGCCATATAATCGGCCAGTCCGACGATATCCAACAGTTCGGATATGCGATCCCGGTAGGCCCGGCCTTTCAAGACTCTATGAATACGCAACGGTTCGCCGATAATGTCAGCGGCAGTAAACCGGGGATTCAACGAATCGTAAGGATCCTGAAAGATCATCTGAAACCTCTTGCGATAAGGCCTGAGTTGCTTATTGTTCATGCGAACGAGGTCATGTTCCTGAAAAATAATCTCTCCCGAGGTCGGCCGGTATAACTGCAGGACACAACGTCCGAGGGTACTTTTACCACAGCCACTCTCGCCAACCAGCCCCAGTGTTTCGCCTTTTCCCATCACAAAACTGACACCGTCGACTGCCTTGACATCAGCGATATGCTTACGACGGATAAAACCGGCGGTCACCGGAAAATATTTTCTCAGGTTTTTTACTTCGAGAACGGCATCGCTCATAGTGTATAGCCTTCCTGGACTTTGTGGCAGGCAGCATAATGATCGGGGCCGACGCGGGTTAACAGCGGCGGCATTGTTTTACAGACAGGGAGAGCCTGAGGACAGCGGTCGCAAAAGCCGCAGCCCGCGGGGGGTGCGATCAAATCCGGCGGCTGGCCTTCAATGGGAGCGAGCCGGGTTTTGCGGGGCTCATCCAGACGCGGTACCGAGGAGAGCAACCCAACAGTATAGGGATGACGGGGGTGGTGATATACATCGCGCGCCAGGCCGTATTCGACGATGCGACCGGCGTACATTACAAAGACGCGGCGGGCATAGCGGGCGACGATCCCGAGGTTATGCGTGATCAAAATCAACGACGTTCCGAGTTCACGAGTAATGCTCTTGATCAGTTCCAACAATTGAGCTTGAATAGTGACATCGACCACCGTGGTCGGTTCATCGGCGATAATCAACTTCGGCTTACAGGAGATCGCCATGGCGATCATGGCACGCTGCCGCATACCACCACTGAAGCGATGAGGGTATTCGTTGACCCGTTGTTCGGCATGGGGTATACCGACCATTTTCAAGAGATTAATCGATTCTTGGACCGCCTCCCCGGGCGGCATATTCAGATGATATTCCAAAGCTTCGGTGATTTGCCGGCCGATAGTGAGGACGGGGTTAAGCGATGTTAAAGGTTCCTGGAATATCATGGCGATTTTAGCGCCGCGCACCTGCCTCATTTGCTCCTGGTTCAACTGCAGCAGGTCGGTGCCATCGAACAAAACCTCGCCGGAAACAATGCGACCCGGCGGATCGGCAATGAGACGGACAATCGAGAGAGCGCTGACAGTTTTACCGCAACCGCTTTCACCAACCAGTGCTACCGTTTCACCGCGTGCAACATTATAAGAGACATCAGACACAGCCCGGACAATACCATCCCGGGTATGAAATTCCGTACTCAGGCGACGAACATCAAGGAGATAAGTCCCGTTCACCGGCGTAACCTCGGATCGAGGGCATCACGTAGACCATCGCCCAGAAAAGTAAAAGCAAGCATAAGCAGACCGATAGCGATAGCCGGTACCAGGATCAAGTGCGGCGTAGCAAAAAGGACGTCATATCCGTCACGAATCATGGTACCCCAGCTCGGGGTAGGCGGTTTGACACCAATACCGATGTAGCTCAAAGCCGCCTCGGCAAATATGGCGCGCGGGATATTGAAAGTCACGGTAACAATGACGGGACCGAGTGCATTGGGCAGCAAATGACGGCCGGTGATATAGGTGCCAGAGCCACCCATAGTGCGGGCGGCGTTCACGAAATCACGCTCTTTCAATGATAGAATCTGGCCGCGGACAAGGCGGGAAATACCCACCCAATTGACCAAGCCGATGGCCAGGAATATCATAAAAATGCTGCCACCCAGGATACTGCGGAGAAGAATAATGAGCAGGATATCCGGGAAGGCATACATGACATCGACAAATCTCATCAACAAATTATCGGTGCGGCCACCGGCGTAACCGGCCAAAGCACCGAGCGGCAAACCGATTGCAAGGACGATCAACTGGGTGAAGACGCCGACGGCCAACGAAGTGCGGGCGCCGTAGATCAGCCGACTGAAAGCGTCGCGTCCCAACTGATCGGTGCCCAACCAATGCTTGATGCTAGGACCTTCCAGAATCTCGTCATAGTTCTGTTGAGCGAAAGTATAGGGGGTGATGAGGGGGGCAAAGATAGCGGCCAGGGTAATCAACAATATAACAACGCCGCCGGCGACGGCTAACTTGTTCCGGCGGAGACGGATAAAAGCATCGCCCCACAACGAGTGGTGCGGCCGGGCAGAACTGGCGCCAATGGTCAAAACTTACTCCTCAATCCAATCGAATACGGGGATCGATGGCGGCATAAAGGATATCCACAAACAGATTAATAATAGCAACGGCGAAAGCATAGAAAAGTATGCTTCCCATAATCAACGGATAGTCCCGGGCGAAAACACCCTGGACAAACAACCGGCCGATACCCGGGATATTAAAAAGATTCTCGATGATAAAAGAGCCGGAAATCAGAAAAGCCAGTTCCGGGCCGGCGACGGTAACGACGGGGATAAGAGCATTACGCAGGATGTGGCGGGTTAGAACGACTCTTTCCAGCAAGCCTTTAGCCCGGGCGGTACGGACGTAATCCTGACGGGAGACTTCCAGCGTGCTGGCCCGGGTGATACGGGCGGTATAGGCAGCCGGTAATGCAGCCAGAGCCAGAACAGGCATAATCAACTGAGACGGAGAACCCCAGCCACCGGTAGGCAACCAGTGCAGGAGAACAGAAAAAACAATCATCAACAGGATACCAAATACAAAACCGGGGATGCTGGCGAAGATAGTGGAAAATAGAACGGAAGAATAATCGATAAGCGAATTCTGGCGAAGTGCGGCGGCCATACCCAGAGGGATGCCAATAACCAGAGACAAAGCGAAGGCGATCAAGCCAAGGGTCGCGGTTTTGGGGAAACCTTGCCGCAAAATATCAGTGACGGGGCGGTCCTGGTAGGATTAAGAAACGCCGAGGTCACCACGGACGACACCCCACAGAAAATTGCCGAACTGCACATAAACTGGTTTATCCAGCCCGTATTTCCGGTTGAGCGCTTCGACCACCTGGGGGGGGAGGGTCTTTTCTTTGTCCCAGGGGCCACCCGGGACCATATGCATCAAGATAAAGGTGATGAGCGAGACGGTGAAAAGAACGACAAACAACCAGATAATACGACGAATGATATATTTTGCCATGTAATTCGTTCCGTCCGCTATGATAACGACGGGGGTTTCTAACGGAAACCCCCGTCAATCAAGTGTAACTCCGATTATTATTACTGGGTCTTAAATACATCGTGGAAGAACATGTCACCGGCAACCGTGCCATCCATACCGGTAGTCTTCAGACTACCTTTGATAGACGGTTTGACGAGTACAAAACGCTCACGGTAGAACATGAAGGCCACGGGGACATCTTCAACAACGATCTTATGAGCCTGCGCCCAGAGATCGAGACGCTTATTGTTGTCAAGTTCGGACTTAGCAAGGGCAGCAATACGATCAAACTCAGCGCTGCTGTAGAGGGTATGGTTGACCCCGCCACCGGTGCCGTAAATATCAGGCAACCAGTTGTCAGGATCGGGATAGTCTGCACCCCAACCGAACCAAGCCCAGGTATGCTTCTCGGCGTTGACCATGGCACTGAATGCTTTCGGTTCCGTCGGTTCCAGGGTCAGAGTGATACCGAGGTTATCCTTGAGTTGACCCTGGAGGAACTGGGCGATCAGGGTATTACTGGCGGTATCGGCGTACTGATATTTCATTACAGGCAGTTTGGTGGGATCGGGATAACCAGCCTGTGTCAGAAGTTGCTTGGCTTTGGTAGGATTAAATTGGTATTGCTTACCCAGTTCGGGATCGTAACCGGGCATACCCGGAGGGATCCAACTGTAGGCGGGTTTACCGACACCATTACGCACCTTGTTGACGAAAGCCTCACGATCAATGGCAGTAGCGATAGCCTGACGCACCAGTTTATTATCGAAAGGCGGCACGGTGACATTGAACTGCGGGCCGAAGGTGACCAACTCGGCGTAACGCACGATTTGCGTCCCTAAAACCGGATCAGCCATAGTGGCTTTCTCGGTACCGACAGGCACACCGGAGATATCAAGTTCGTTATTGCGGTAAGCTGCTAAAGCGGCATTAGCGTCAGTGATCATGCGGAAGTTTATTTCGGCAAGTTTAGGCTTGGTACCCCAGTACTTGGGGTTGGCTTTCATGGTGATGTGATCCTGGTGTACCCATTCGGTCATGATAAAGGGCCCGTTACCGATATAGTTGGGTGGTTCGGTCCATTTATCGCCGTGCTGGGAAACGATATCTTCGCGGATGGGGTAGACCGGCCAGAGCGCCATCAATTGAAGGAAGGTGGGGCGGGGTTGATTAAGTTTTATTTCAAGGGTGGTGTCATTAAGCGCCTTAACACCGATAGCATTTTTAAGCTGGGCTTTGGTGGCGGCATCTTTATCACCGGCGCTATAACAGGCTTCACCGCCGACGATATCGAAATAAAAGGAAGTATATTCAGCGGCGAGATCGGGGTCAAACAGGCGCTTGATGCTGTATTCGAAATCTTTGGCGGTGACTTTCTTGCCGTCACTCCAGGTAACATTGTCCTTCAACTTGAAGGTATAGGTCTTGCCGTCAGCGGAGATTCCCTTATTAGCTACCGAAGGAATTTCCCTGGCGACGGCGGCAACCAGGCTGAGGTCCTGCTTGAATCCGAGCAAACCTTCAAAAACCTGCATAATGATGGTGCGTTCACTGGACCAGGACGCCCGATTGGGGTCGATGTTGTTCGGTTCGCCAGCAAGATTCACGCGGAGAACCTGGGGGACTCCCGAGGGGGCAGTCTGGCCGGGGGTGGTGGAACTGGTTACCGCAAGATACGGTAAGGACAAGGACAGCGACAACAAGAGACAGGATGAAGTAGGTAAACCTGGGCTTTTTCCTCATAATTTCCTCCTGAATTGAGATTAAATCGATTACTCGATGGATGCCCTCAACCAGGACTCTCTGGTCAGATCAACCAAGACCGAGAACGATACGGAATCGTGATCAGAGGGTCGTTAAAATTTTCAAATCGGCGCTTGATAAAATAAAAATGTCAATAAATGACCACGCCAATATTACCAAACACCTCTCGATAACCGTTGCTGAGCAACTATATTTACCATTTTTAATATATTATAAACATTTTGAAGGATTGTAGTCCCATATCCGCAAGTTGTCAACAATA
>JBBITI010000074.1:0-11392 GCA_037440885.1 Dehalococcoidales bacterium
TTTATATATTACACGTCCGGTACGACCGGCTTGCCAAAAGGGGCAATACTGACTCATCGTGCCCTGATCACTACAGCCAAGGGATTTATCGAACGTTATCCTTTAAGTGAAAAGGATAATTTAATTTCCAACTTCCCAGCCGCATGGGTCGGGGACAGTTTTTTCGCTACGATACCGCATTTGCTTACCGGGGCTGTATTAAACTTCCCGGAGGAACCAGAGACAATTGCTGAAGATACTCGCGAGATAGGTCCTCATTTCGTGATCTACGGACCAAGACAATGGGAAAGCCTGGTAAGCGAAATACAGGTAAAAATCGTCGACACCAGCCCGATAAAAAGGTTTATATATAATCTTTTTCTACCGGTAGGTCACAAGATAGCCGATTTTAGATTTGCCGGTAAAAATCCCGGTATCTATTGGCGCTCTCTTTACCTGCTGGCTTACTTTGCATTATTCCGCCCTTTAAAAGACCGACTCGGCCTAAGTCGGGTCCGTTTTGCCGTAACCGGAAGTTCTGTTTTAAGTCTGGACACATTCCGCCTTATCCACGCTATCGGAGTGGAACTCAGGCAAAATTATGCCAGCACCGAGGCTGGATTGATATCATGCCACGGTTCAGGTGAGATTGCGTTCGAGAGTGTCGGTCGACCTGCCATGGGAACCGAAGTGAGAGTTAACGATCAGGGAGAATTATTGGTCAGAAGCAACTCTATGTTCAGCGGGTATCTGAAAGACCCGGGGAAAACAAAAACCGCCCTGATCGAAGGATGGCTGCATACCGGCGACGCGGTGAATATTAATGAGAAGGGGCACCTGATATTCATCGACCGTCTTATCGATATGGGAGAATTAAAAACAGGCGCCCGATATGCTCCGCAATACATTGAAGGCCGTCTCCGTTTCAGCCCGTATATCAAAGATGCGATCGTCATCGGTGGCAAAGAACGCGATTATGTCTCCGCCATTATTAACATAGACTTCAGTATGGTAGGTAAATGGGCGGAACGCAACCGCATTGCTTACACTACGTTCGTGGACCTTTCTCAGAAAAAAGAGGTCGCAGACCTGGTACGGAAAGACCTGCAGCGAGTCAACGGTTACCTTCCCGAATCATCGCATGTGCTTAAATTTGTTCTACTGCACAAGGAATTCGATCCCGATGAAGCAGAACTGACGCGTACCCGGAAGATCCGGCGTGAATTCGTTGAACAGAGATATAAAAACCTTATTGAAGCAATGTACAAAAACGAAGAAAAGGTCGATGTCAAAGCATCTGTTACATATCGTGACGGACGCAGCGGTGTAGTTACCACCAGTATCCGGGTATGGAGTCTATAAGAGAACGAAGATGGCAGAGTTTCTCCAGTTTACAATCACCGGATTATCAGTCGGCGTAGTCTATGCGCTTATCGGGCTTGGTTTTGCGCTCATCTGGAAGTCATCCAGTGTAGCTAACCTGGCCCTCGGGCAAATTGTCCTGATCTCCGCATGGTTCAATTATTCGATGCTCGTAGATGCCGATTTACCACCGGTCATCGGTCTTCCGCTTGTCGTCATATTTGCCATTTTCCTTGGTTGGATTATCGAACGGCTTACCTTGCGCCCATTAATAACGCAACCGATCCTCTCCCTGATCGCAGTAACGCTGGGCATCGGTTATTTTCTCGAAGGTCTGATTACTTTTATCTGGCCTCTTAGCACTGCGGGCCTCGGGGAAGCCAGCTTTTTTCCAAAAACAGTCGTGAATATTGGTCCGGCGGTGGTTTCTCAAGAATACTTGTGGATCATAGGTATCTGTCTATTGGTTTTTATTATCCTGACCCTGTTCTTCCGCTATCACAAAATGGGCATCGCAATGCGGGCGACGGCAGACGATCAAATAGCCGTCCAGGCTTGCGGTATTCCTGTAACCCGGGTCTTTTCAACCTCGTGGATGTTTGCATGTGTTGTTGCCGCAATAGGCGGAGTGCTCATCTCCAGCATCGGCAGTATTTCTCACGGTCTTGTTGACACCGGTTTGAAGGCTTTCTCGGTAGTAATTCTGGGAGGATTAGACTCATTCATCGGTGCCATAATTGCTGGTCCTGTGATTGGTCTGGCAGAAAATTATGGTGGCGGGTATCTCACCAGGCATCTCTGGGCTGGTGTAAAGGATGTTATTCCCTTCATCATAATAATCATCGTTATGATTATCAAGCCCTACGGATTATTCGGCGAAAGAAGGATTGAGAGGATTTAGCCGATGAGTCTTCCTTGCGGCATTCGTAATTATAATTACAGCGAGGATACAGCGATCCTGCGTACCCGAACTCAATGGGTTCTGCTACTTGTATTACTGGTTATTCTCTTCACCATGCCAGTCTACCTGAACAATTACTGGTTAGGCGTCTGCAACCTTATCGGCATCACCCTTATCGCCGCAGCCGGATTAAATATCCTGATCGGTTATTGCGGGCAACTCTCTATCGGTCACGCCGGATTCATGGCAGTAGGTGCCTACACCAGTGCAATTCTGACTACCAGGTACGATATGCCCTTTCTGGTCGGACTCTTCGCCGCGGGAATCATGGCAGGTGTCGTCGGGATTATTTTCGGTCTGCCTTCGATCAGGGTAAAAGGCTTCTATCTAGCTATCAGCACCATTGCCGCCCAGTTCATCATCATGTGGATCATTAGCCAATGGGGATGGACAGGTGGCCAACTGGGAATGCATGTACCATTTGCTTCGATCGGTGGCTTTGTATTCCGCAGCGGACAAAGCCAGTTTTATCTGATTATCGGAATTACCGTCCTATGTATTTTCCTGACGAAGAACCTCGCGCGTACCAGATTGGGGCGCGCCTTCATTGCCATCCGGGACAATGATCTTGCCGCAGAAGTAATGGGCGTCAACCTGGTATATTACAAGCTGCTTGCTTTCTTCATCGGCTGCTTTTTTGCAGGGATCGCGGGAAGCCTGTTCGCTCACTGGAATCTGCAACTGACTCCAGAGCAATTCAGCTTTACCGATTCGATCCTTTATGTCGGGATGATTATCATCGGTGGACTCGGGACCAGCGTCGGTCCAATATTCGGAGTGGTCTTCATCAGGTTACTAAAGGAAATCCTCACCAACGGAGTTGTTCCACATCTGGAAAAATCGTTAACTTTTCTCCCTTCAGGATTTGCCAGCGGCATCACTCCAATGGTTTTCGGCCTCGCCATCATCCTGTTCCTGATTCGTGAACCACGCGGCCTCGCTCACCGGTGGAATATTTTTAAATCTTCTTACCGTTTATGGCCGTTTTCATATTGAATAATCCTAAATCAATTTAAATAAAAGGAGATGGAATGAAAAGCAAGTTGAAAACAACGGGGCTTATCGGTCTGGCGCTACTAATTATGGTGTTACCATTTTTAAGCGCCTGCGGTAGCGGTTCTACAACCCCCAAAACCGGCAAAACATTGAAGATCGGAATTACTACGCCTTCAACCGGAAAAGCGGCAGAAAAAGGTCGACCACTGGAGCACGGTCAGAAAGACGCCATCGAATATGTCAATAAAGAACTCGGTGGAGTAAACGGTTACCAGATTGAATATGTATGGCGTGATGACGGGTATGATGCTTCTGTTATGACTAATCTTGTCAGAACATTCATTGATGCAAAATGCTTGATGTGGTCCACATCATCCTCAGCGATGATGACGGCAGCGATGGGATTTGCCAACCAGCATAAATTCCCGGGGCTGGTTGCCTTCTCTGCACCCAACCTCTACCGCCCACCCCAACATATATACGGTCAATTACCGGACTATGGTGACGACTTCATCGCCTTCATACGGTATTATTCAAAAAATATCTGGAAGGGCAGTGGGAAACCAAAAGTAGCTATTCATGCGTTAAACAACTCTACCGGGAGGGGTGCTGTCGATGCTGCCCGTGCTTACGCCAGTGAACTGGGGATTGAGATACTGTGGGATGGTACGGTAGGAAAAGCATTCGAACACAGAGCTGATACGATCTCCGAAATTGAATCGTTGACCCGTATCAAGGCAATGTCTCCTGATGTCCTCTATATTTCGAGCACTCCGGCACCGACCGGCCTCATTCTGAAAAATGCCCGTACTCTCGGACTTAACGTTACCTTTGCTTCCGGACACGCTGGGTTTACTTCAGCGCTGGTCGGAATTGCCGGAAGCGACGCCGAAGGCGTTTACGGTGTGTTCCCGACTGTCGATTGGGGTGATAAGGTACCCGGTATGACCAAATTAATGGAATACTGCCAGAAAAATAATCCGCAGGATGTCGGTAACGGCGATTACATCACCGGATGGGCGCAAAGCCTGATCATGATCGAAATATTGAGAACCGCTCTCAAGAATTCGAGTTACGACGCTTTATCAAAAGGAGACGAATCTGCCTGGAAATTAATCGAGGAACAGGGCATCAAAAAGCTTAATTATAACGTCGAAGGTCTCCACGGTCCGGTAAAATATACGCCGGGAGATAACCGTCTGTGTAAATCAGTACGCGTGTTAGAGATTAAAAATGGGAAGCTTGTTGCCCTCACCGGATGGATCGAAGCTCCGGTGGTCGAATACGAGAAATTCAGTTGGTTTGGCAAATAATAAGAATTGAAGCAAGTGGGGCTTGTAACAAGCCCCACTTGCGGTTGGGCAAAGGATAGTCAATGCTAACACTCAACAATGTCGAGGTCACCTATCTCGATGTTATCCGGGTGCTGCACGGTGTTTCGATGACCGCGGAAGACGGCCAAATCGTAGCGTTACTGGGAGCCAATGGCGCCGGTAAAAGTACAACACTAAAAGCAATATCGAATCTTCTGCGTGCAGAAGAAGGTGAAGTTACTGACGGGAGTATTATATGGAACGGTGTGCGGATTGAAAAAATGAATGCCGAAGCCGTCGGTCGACTTGGAATTATCCAGGCTCTTGAAGGTCGCCATGTTTTCGAACACCTTAACGCAGAAGAGAACTTGCTCGTCGGTGCCCATAACCGGCGTGACCGCCATGCGGTCAAACAAGATCTTGAAATGGTTTATAGTTATTTCCCGAGACTAAAGTCGCTACGCCGCAACATCGCTGGTTACCTGTCCGGCGGTGAACAACAGATGGTGGTTATCGGCAGGGCAATGATGTCCGCACCGAAACTGATGATGCTGGACGAACCTTCGCTCGGTCTGGCACCATTAATGGTTGAAGAAATCTATAATATTATTCGACGATTTAATGCTGAACAGAAGACTTCTGTGTTGTTGGTAGAGCAGAATGTCCGCATCGCTCTGAGTATCGCCCATTACGGATATGTCATGGAAAACGGCCGGGTAGTCCTGGACGGGACCGCGGATTTCTTGAAGAACAACGAAGACGTCAAGGAATTTTACATGGGTCTGTCCGCTCTCGGCACTAAAAAGAGCTACCGCGAAGTCAAGCATTACAAGCGACGCAAGCGCTGGTTATAATACAATAAAATATTGAACAGTTTCCATATACAAGGCAGTAAAGATGGTACATATGGCAAATAATAATTATTTCGACGATCTTGAAATCATGCCCGCCTCCGAGCGTGAACTCCACCTGAACCGGAAACTGGCTGAAGCCGTCCAGCATGCTTACCGCAATGCTCCCGCGGTTACAGAACTGATGGATAAATCCGGTATAAGACCTGCAGACATCGGTACAATGTCAGACCTGCAAAAACTGCCTATCATACGGAAAAACGACCTGATCGAGATACAGAAGAGGAATCCACCTTATGGTGGTTTCCTGGCTGTCCCCCCGGAAAAAGTGGAGCGTGTTTTTATCTCCCCCGGCCCAATCTATGAACCTATCCAGCATTCCGGCATCAAGTGGTTCGCTAAATCTTTCTGGGCTGCTGGCTTCCGTAAGGGAGATATCGTTGTTAATACTTTCACCTATCATCTTTCACCCGCAGGTATTTTGTTCCATGAAGCGCTGAAAGACTGCGGAGCAACAGTTGTTGTCACCGGTACCGGAAACACCGATATTCAAATACAAGCTATGCGCGATTTAAAGGTGACCGGTTTTGTCGGTACGCCTTCCTTTCTCATAACCGTCATCAAACGAGCGGAGGAAATCGGTTTGTCTATCAGCCGAGACCTGCCGTTGCGGTTGGCATGGTTTACCGGAGAAATATTGGCTCCGTCAATACGTAAAACCCTGGAGCAAACTTATCATATATCGACCTCCCAGGCTTATGCCGTAACTGAACCGGGCGGAGCCATCGCCTATGAATGCCAGGAAAAACAAGGTATGCATATGATGGACGATTATGTGGTGGAAATCGTCGACCCGGAAACCGGGAAGCAACTAGGACCCGGGGGAATAGGTGAGATCGTAGTAACCCCGATTCACAATAAGGCATGGGGCTTGCTGCGTTTCGGTACTGGAGACATGTCTTCGTTTTCCACCGAACCATGTCCCTGCGGCCGCACTGCTTACCGCATCACAGGCATCATCGGCCGTACTACTGATGCAGTGAAAGTACGCGGCATGTTCGTTGTGAGTCGCCAGGCAGAAGTCGCTATCACCTCTTTTGATGCCGTATCCCGTTTTCAGATGGTTATCAGTCGTCACGAAAACCGGGATCAAATGACGATTAAACTGGAACTCAAAGATACCGATATTGACACTCAAACGCTGGCTGATGACCTGACGGTAAAATTCCAGGACACTTGTCGCGTCAAACCCGATGCCATCGAATTCGTCTCTACGGGAACCATAGCCTTGAACGAGCCAAAGGTAGTCGATACCAGGAAGTGGGATTAAGTGATCATTCCACCTGAAATAAGTCCGTTATTAGTCAACCGTCCTCTTACCCAGGAACATCCGGGAACCCAGCGTTTCATCAAAACCCGACCAAGTATGTTCGATCACTTGCGGAATAAAACCGGCTTCCCGAATCACACTCAACCATTGTTCTTCACTAAATAATCCCATGATAAAGCGGTCCTTGTGACAACTTACTCTGTCACCCTCTTTCAGCAGATATGCCATATCGACGGTATAGCAGGTATCCTCAGGGTCCGGGTCCCAAGTCCATTCAAGATATCGCAATCCCCGTCTCTCGCCATCATGTCCACCGTGATCTGTAGTCGGCCTGAAGGTTTCCCGGATATGGTCGGGACAAAATAGGGCTACCCCACCCGGTCGACAGTGTATATACGCCGTCTCGACCGTATCCATCAAGTCATCCAGAACGTTGATATGACTTATCGCGTCATGAATGAAGACAGATCCGAACTGCCGCCCCAATCGGATATTACGCATATCACCCTCGATATGTTCACATTCCGGATTCAGTCCCCGGCTTACCATCAACATTGCTTTAGCGAGATCTACGAGTGTCATACTAAAAGATTTTTTTAAATGCGAAGCATTGTTCCCGCCCCCGCTTCCCAACTCCAACAGTGAATGGGGAGGCTTAATACAGTTTTCCAAGATTGTCTTTCGATAGAATTCAGCTTCTTCCCGGTAGTCTTCGGGGGCGGTGACCAGATAGAACCAGTCCGCCAGGTTGCTGTATAACTCAAAAGCGTTTTCTCGATTATCGTCCATCTTATCTCCTCGCATAAAAGAATACAGCAACGATTATTGAGAAGTTATCTGATAACAGTGATCGAGCGATATTCGGGACTTAAAATTGAACCAAAACGAATAAATCAGTCTTCTTTCCCCAGATAAGCTGAGATAACCTGAGGATTAGTCTTGATCGCTTCAGGGGTCCCCTCTGCGATCTTCTTTCCAAAATCGAGCACAACGATTCGATCGGCCAAGTCCATTACCACACCCATATCGTGTTCGACAAGAACTATACAGTTCACCCCGTCTCGTAATACCGGCGTATCCGGATAGGTATTGCCCTGTCCTTCGAAGATATCAACAATGAACCGAGCGATATCTTCCTTTTCTTCGAGATTCATCCCGGCCATCGGTTCATCCAGAAGCAAAACCTTGGGTTCCATCGCCAGTGCCCGGGCTAGTTCCACTCTTTTCCGCATACCATAGGGCAGAGTCCCCACCGTTTTTTTTCGGATTGGTTCTATCTCCAGAAAATCGATGATATCCTCGACAATATGGCGGTGAGATATCTCTTCCCAGTGTGGCCAACTGATGAAAGGTTGTTTAGGAATTCGCCGTCCTGTCGAGTCATCTTTTTTTCGAGAACCGAGAGCGATACTGAGATTGAAAGCACTACCCAATATACTTTGCTTCATCAGAATATGCCGGGCAGCCATAATATTATCAAGAGTAGATAGACCGGAATAAAGTTCAATATTCTGGAAAGTCCGGGCAAGTCCCATTCTTGCGGCACGGTCGGGTCGAATCCGTGTTATTCTCTGATCTTCAAAATATATCTCGCCTTGTTGTGGTTTGTAAAAACCATTCAAGCAATTCAGGATACAGGTTTTTCCCGCTCCATTTGGACCGATAATCGCTAAAATTTCATTGCTTCTGATATCTAGACTGACGTCAGTCAAGGCTCTGGTTCCGCCGAATGAGAGCGATAAGTTTTCTACGCGGATCTTGACCGGTTGATTAGTTTTAGTATTTTCAGCCACTGCATTATGGAAGTCATTGGTCATCTCATTATTCCCAAAACGATCTTATATTATTTCAACGATTCTTCAGCTTTAAGTCTATCTCGGTATTCAGTTACGAGGTGACAGTCTTCACCAGAACATCCGTGTTTATAGTTTTCTTTCTGCAGGAGGTGGTTTCTTTTCTGATACCCGGTACATTTTACAGACCAGTCTTTATAAACAAGAAGTGTAACTTCGTCATCTATTTCCTGACACCGAAAAGTCGCCGCTGTAATTTGCCAGTCTAACATCACTTTATACTCCAGAACAAACGTCAATCATATTAACATTGTGTCGTTGATTATTTCAATCAATATTTCACAACTAACACAGAATATATACGCTTGTGATACTTAAACAAATGGCATAGAATGTGAGCGGAATGATGAAATCGGACTGACCGAAGTATTCAAAAAGGAGGAAACGTGGCAATAAATAAATACGCGAACCTTCTCAAAACTCTCGAATTCAGGAAGGGCGGTGGCGGGGCAAATGCCCGCGAATTGGTGTTCGTACAGGGTGAAGATATGGCAGGATTCGACCTTAACTTCATCGTCGGGGTCTATGAAAACCCGGGCGACTGGGCGCCGGGGCGGGGAGCACATACCCATCCATTCGACGAACTGCTGGTATTTTTCGGCTATAACAACGACATGAAATACCTGGGTTCTGATATGGAACTGGCCATAGGCAAAGAACAGGAAACGCATAAATTCAACGCGCCGATGGTAGTGGTAGCTCCAAAAGGAGTGCCGCACTGTCCACTGGTCACCGAAAAAGTCTACCAGCCTTTCGGTCATTTTCACATCGCGTTGAGCGCGAAGTATTCCGGTGAACACGCAGAAAAGGAAGGGAAGACCGACGGTAAGAAATACAGTCACCTTTTCAAAACCATGCCTATCGTCAGCGGGAAGGGCGGAGCCGATGCCCGGCAGATGATGACGCTATCCGGTAAAGACCTGGAAGGGATAGGCATCAACCTGATGATGGGAGTGTTCGACCGGGCGGGGCAGTGGGATGCCAAGCGGGGTACTCGATTGCATGTGCATCCCTACGATGAAGCGATGGTCTTTTTCAGCCTGGACCAGACCAACCTCGGCCATCTGGGGGCGGACGTTACCATGGAAATCGGACCGAAGCACGAAAAGCACACCTTCAACCTTCCGACAGTGATTGCCCTGCCCAAAGGGACGCCGCACGGTCCAGTGACCTGCAATAAGGCGGAAAGACCATACGCCGTCATGCAGGTTGGGCTTGGTCCACAGTATAAGAGCGAGTGGACTTGATCCCCGGATCACGGTAAATTCAGATAACGAAAAAAGGGTATGCCCGGCCGGGCATACCCTTTTCATATAACAAGGCAGAGAACAACGATGGACTTGAAAATCATTAGTGAGGAAGCGTTCATTACTTGCGAACGGGCTCACCGGCTGGGCGATCAGTTCGTGCCGGAGGACATAGAAATCTTTGAAGAATATCTGAAGAAGTACTTCAACAGTTGAGTCAAGTGCGATACGCTGTGCAATCATACCATCGGAGATTTCATTGAACAATACCTGCATTTCACCGAACGTCTTAATTAAAACAAGGGAGAAAGCGGGTAACCGGGTTCGGAAAGCCGTCCGTAAATACGCACTTAAAGCTGATTGCCGGTGAAAACTGGATAAGCCAAAGAACCGGGGTAAACTGATAAGTGATCAGGTAATTCAGTTTATCTCCGGCTACTGTTCCGTCTGACGAGAGCCTAACGATACACTCCGCTGACTCAGGCAAACGGTCGGAACTCGGAAGTGGGGACAGGGGCAGAAGAATTGTCGGTGTGCTGGTCTTTCAGCCGGATATATACGTGGGCGGGGCCTTCTTCGGTCTTAACTTCCTTTACCTCGAAGACACTGGGGAAGGTACGGATCAGGCTTGATAACTGCTTGGCGCCGTAGGTGCGGGAGTCGAAGGAAGGGTCAAGCTGCCGGACGCGGCTGCCCACGGTACCGAGAAAAGCCCAACCGTCATCCTGAACAGACATATCGAAAGCCTTCTTGAGAAGCTGGTGTGGCGAGGGAGGCGCAGTAACGACCGGTTCGGGAGCCCGGGTTTTACGGGGAAGGCGGGACATACGATTACGCAATGGTTCGGGGCGGGAGACCGGTTCGGCTTCAGTAACAAGGTTTTCGGTGTAGACAAAAATTTCACAGGCATTGATGAAAGCGCGGGGGGTGGTGCGTTTACCGATACCCATGACAAAAAGGCCTTTTTCCCGAATCCGGGTGGCCAACCGGGTATAATCGCTGTCGCTGGAAACCAGGCAGAACCCGTTGACCGCTCCGCTATAGAGAATGTCCATGGCATCAATGATCATCGCACTGTCGGTGGCATTTTTGCCGATAGTATAACGGAATTGCTGGAAGGGTTGGATGGCATAGATATGGAGATCTTCTTTCCAGCCCTTCATGCTCTGGGCAGTCCAATCGCCGTAGATACGGCGGATGGTGACGATGCCGTATTTGCCCGCTTCGCTCAACATAGTCTCGAGCAGGGAGGGTTGGGCATTATCGCCATCGATAAGCATGGCAATCTGGCGGTTCGGAACACTTGCAGTAGTATGTACAACAGTCATAATAATTTTATTAACGTCTAAATTCAATTCTGCGGAATGATTCGCAAAATGGCATGGATGGTCGTCCAAACATGGCAACCATCCTCTTTTTATATTCGTTGGCCCACGTATCAAAATCATGAGAATGATCGCCGACCTGGCTGGCATGGCAAGCGATCGCTTTCGTTTTGAG
>JBBITI010000075.1:0-2128 GCA_037440885.1 Dehalococcoidales bacterium
AACGAAATGCTGGCAGCTGGTATCAATCGCGTTTACGTCCGTACACCGTTAAGCTGTCAGTCAAGGAGAGGGATATGCCAGTTATGTTACGGCCGTGATCTCTCCCGGGGCCATCAAGTTGATTTATACACCGCTGTGGGTATTGTTGCAGCACAAAGCATTGGCGAACCGGGAACGCAATTGACCCTGCGGACCTTCCACACTGGTGGCGTCGTAGGTCTTGATATTACCAGCGGCTTACCAAGAGTCGAAGAACTTTTTGAAGCACGTTTACCACGTAATCCGGCAATTATTTCAGATATTAATGGTATTGCCGAAATTCTCCGTAGCGAGGACGGCGACAAAATCCGGATCACCGGTTTAGAAGCTTTCCGTACCGAATATGCAATTCCTCAAGGTATTGCTTTAAGAGTAGAGAATGGACAATGGGTAGATGTTGGTACTATACTGGCTAGCGCAGGCACTGATAGTGACAAGGACAAATTACCCAGCATTCAACCGATTATTTCCGGTGTCGCTGGTCAGGTCACTATAGAGCAAGGCAAACTTACTATAGTGTATGAGGAAAAAGAGGAACGAGAGTACACTGTAGCCGCGGCTGCTCATATCCGGGTTCAGAATGGCGACGAAGTAAAAGCGGGACAACAGTTGACCGACGGCTCGATCAATCCGCAAGAAATGTTAAATATTTTAGGACGGGAGGCTGTCCAACAATACCTGGCTGATGAAGTTCAACGTGTATATCGTTCTCAAGGTGTTACCATCAATGATAAGCACATTGAAATTATTATCCATCAGATGCTAGCCAAGGTCCGTGTCGATTCCTCAGGTGATACCGAACTTGTTCCGGGTGAATTAGTTGACCGTTTCCAGTACGAGGATATAAATGCCGAAGTCCTTGCTGAAGGTGGAGAACCGGCAACCGCACACACGGTTCTCCTGGGAGTTACCAGGGCTTCGTTAAGTACTAATAGCTGGTTAGCGGCGGCTTCCTTTCAGGAAACAACAAAGGTACTAACCGAAGCCGCAGTACGCGGAGCAGTCGATAAATTAAGCGGTCTTAAGGAAAACGTTATCATTGGTCGTCTTATCCCTGCCCGGTCACGGGCTTCCCTGGCAGCCGCTGTGACTGCGCGGAAGGATGAACCGACTGAATTATTAACCGAAGTCGAACCGGAAATAATAGATCCTGAAATGCCGCTTGACGATTCGGAATAACACTTTTTTATAAATCGAGGAGCCTCTTGATATGAAATTCGGGGCTCCTTTTTATTTCCACACGAGGACACGAACTGTGTTATAATACCGAACAAAGGTTTGTGATGCCAAGAATCGTTTCAAGCAAGTCGACTACTGAAGATAT
The DNA here is from genome assembly GCA_037440885.1 of Dehalococcoidales bacterium. GTDB lineage: Bacteria > Chloroflexota > Dehalococcoidia > Dehalococcoidales > UBA2162 > JBBITI01. The sequence continues at coordinate 1,364 of JBBITI010000075.1, forward strand.
TCCTCTAGATTTAAACCTGCGTCCGCGTGCGCTTGAAGACTTTATCGGACAGAACAAGATAAAAGAGAATATTAGTATCGCTATTGCGGCAGCTAAAGGCCGACAGGAACCGCTCGATCATATTCTTCTCTACGGGCCTCCCGGGTTAGGCAAAACGACCCTGGCATATATCATCGCCAATGAGATGAAAGTGAATGTTAGAATCACTTCAGGTCCAGCGATTGAACGCGGAGGGGATCTAGCGGCGATCTTAACCAGCCTGCAACCGCATGATGTCCTTTTTATCGATGAAATACATCGCTTAAACCGGTCGGTCGAAGAAGTACTTTACCCGGCGATGGAAGATTTTGCGTTAGACCTGGTTATAGGAAAAGGCCCCGGGGCAAAAAGCCTGCGTCTGAGCATTCCTAAATTTACATTAATCGGGGCAACTACGCGTTATGCCTTGTTGAGTGCTCCGCTACGCGATCGTTTTGGCTCGGTCTTCCGATTGGACTTTTACGATCAAAGATCGGTGGAGACCATCTTAAAACGTTCTGCTAGAATCTTAGGCATAAATGCCGACGACACCGGCATTCAGGAGATTGCCTGCCGTGCACGCGGAACCCCGCGCGTAGCTAACCGACTATTGCGGAGAGTCAGGGATTATGCCCAGGTGAGGTCAACCGGGGGAGCGACACGCAAAGTGGTAATTGAAGCGCTGAACATGCTTGAAGTGGATGCTATCGGCTTGGACGAAATCGATCATAAACTATTACACACTAT
>JBBITI010000075.1:2228-11221 GCA_037440885.1 Dehalococcoidales bacterium
TAATTCGATAAAAGAATCCAAATCCATACCTAACTCAGTACACCTGGCAATATTTTCCCGGTTGGCTCCGGCGGCGAAACTTTTTTCTCTGAATCGTTTACGGACGGACTTTACTTCGACATTAACCAGTTTCCGATCAGGCCGAACGAGAGCCGCTGCCGTTATTAATCCGGTGATTGGATCGGCACTAAATAGAGCTTTATCCATGTAAGAATCTGTGGCTACCCCGTGGGCTTCGTTGTGAGTCAGTATAGCTTGGGCAACAGCTTCGCTGGCTCCCAATTGCCGGGCTAATTCTGACCCAATTCGACTATGTTGATTCATGTCTCCCCCGACTATCTCGACATCGATGTCATGAAGTAATCCCGCCAGACCCCATTCATCTACGTCACCACCGCATCCCGGAGCCAGCGACCGCATGATCGCTTCAGTAGCTAGCATATGCCGGATCAAATTTTCATTATTAACCTTTTCTTTTATTGCTTTGAGGGCTTCGTTACGATGCATAAAACTACTCCTTAACCTTGACCGGTTTGAGTTTTGAAAGTAATAACACTGAAACTAGAGCGACTATCGCCAGTATGAAAAACACAATGTGATAACTGGACATATTATCGAAGATATATCCGGCGACCAGCGGCCCGATGGCTCCACCGATAGTCCCGCCGAAAATGATCAAACCGTAATTAGCGCCGTGTGAACCGGTTCCGAATAACCCGGCGATCATGGGTGATATCAACGAGTAGATGCCGCCGTGGGCGATACCATAAATTGGCAGTATGGTGTACAAGACCCAGGTTTGTTGGACGAAACCGAGACTGAGTAATGTTATCGCCAGCAGGATTGTGCAAAGCATCATGGTCTTTACATTACCGATCCGGTCGCCTACTCCCCCCATGGCAAACCTACCCACAATGCTTGAAGCGCCGATGATTGAGAGCATCCCGGCAGCTTGAGTAACCGAACTACCCAGATCGATCGCATGAGGGGCGATATGGACTTGTATGGTATAGGTACAAAAAAGAGATGTCGCATAAGCTGAAACCACTACCCAGAATCGACTAATTCGAATCGCCGAACTAAACGTTAACCCCTCCTCAGGAGAGTGCGTTGGTGTAATTTGTGTGACTGTCTTTCCACCATCAGGTAATTTCCGTGGGTCACGTTTTAAAAACTGAGCAGCGACAACTATCACTACCAAACAAATAATCGCCAGGATAACGTAGGTTCCACGCCAACCCAGAGCGACGATTAAAGCCCCGGCCAGGACGGGAAGCAATAAATGGCCCACTCCGGCACCAGCTTTTACTATTCCGTTAATCGTACTCCGCTTCTTATCGAACCATCTCGCAATTGTTGACAGAACCACTACATCAAAGCCGCTTATCCCGATACCGGCCACGACACCCCATGTTAAATATAGTTGCCACAATTCTCTGATGTACGAAGTCAGAAAGACTCCTGTAGCAAATATAATACTGCAAGCGGTCATCACGATACGCGGGCCGTAACGGTCGCTAATATTTCCCATAATGATACTGAACAAACCATGGACCAGCATTACGATCGAAGCTACTCCGGATATCGCTGCCCGTGTCCATCCCAGATCCGCTTGAAATTGGTTGATAAAAATACCGAAAGTACCGAAGGTTCCCCAACCGATAAGTTGAATAACAAGCGCTGCTGCGATGATGATACTACCATATGAAAAGCGGCGAGAATCAGGATAGTTGGGTTCAGTCAAGCGTCACTCCTTATGATCCCGGGTTTGATATAAAAGTATTCAGGGTTCTAACAAGAATATAGTTGTCCAAACAAATTGTGATGGCTCAGGTTATATGCATTCAGGTAATCACGAGTTATCGGTTGAGCGCTTCTCCGCCCAGTTCACGGGCACGGCGGTACGCGGCCGTAACGGCATTTTCCACCATATTCTTGAAATGGCTTTCCTCAAACACCCCGATGGCGGCGGCGGTAGTCCCGCCTTTCGAGGTGACCTTTTGCCGTAATTCTACCGGCGGGACACCGGATTTTTCCAGAAGACGGCCAGCGCCGAGCATCGTTTGTAAAACCATAGCACTCACTTGCTCGTGGGTTAACCCGATTTTCTGCCCCGCACCGATTAAAGCCTCTACAAAAAGGAAAAAATATGCCGGACCGCTTCCACTGATTGCGGTCGCCATGTCGATCTGACTTTCATCATCGACGTATATCTCTTTACCGATTACCTCCAGAATATTACGGGCGGTCTTTTTTTGCCGGGTGGTGACTTCTTCAGTCGCCGTCCAGACAGTCATGCCTTCCCCGATTTGCGCCGGGGTATTAGGCATCGAGCGTACGATTCGCTCGTGTTCCAGCCCTTTGCGTAAAGTATTGATGGTCGTCCCCGCGATTATCGATAAAACCAACTGTGTCTTTTTTAGCTTTCCTTTTAGATCATTGATCACTTCAAACACTACCTGGGGTTTTACTGCCAGTACCAAGATATCGCTGCCGGAGGCAGCTTCAAGATTGTCCGCTGTTACCTGTATATTGTACGTTTGTCGCAGATCATTACACCGGGAGCTGCTGGCATCACTGACAACGATATCTTCGGATAAAAAAAGGCGCTTTTTCAGTAGAGATGCCAGGATGGCCTCTCCCATATTTCCCCCGCCAATAAATGCGATTCTCATAATTTGCTCCCTCGCACTGAAATATCTTTTAACCGTTACATTTAAGCTCAATAATCACGCAGGTTTACTTCACGACAATATTTATCAGCCGACCGGGAACATAGACAACGTTAACTATCTCTTTTCCAGTGGTGTAGACCTTGATCTTGTCGCTTTGCACGGCTATCTCTCTGGCTTCAGCTTCGGTTGTAGAAGCCGGTACCGAGATGCGGTCACGGACCTTGCCGTTAACCTGTACAACCAGTGTGATTTCGTCTTCCTTCACCAGTGCCGCATCCCATTTCGGCCATGGCTGATTGTGGATGCTGTAAGGCCGTCCCAGGCGTGCCCAGACTTCTTCAGCGAAATGAGGAGCTGTAGGAGCCAACATCAAGATCAAAGATGTAACTGCCTCGTCCCAGACTGTTCTGCTTACACAGCCTGCTTCTCTGGCATCAGCGATATTGTTACTGAATTCCATCAATGCAGCAATCATCGTGTTGAATCGCATTCTTTCCATATCACTGGTGACACGTCTTACAGTCTGGTGATTTATCCGACGTAGTGCTTTTTCACTTTCCGCATCAAAGGTTCGGGGCTGGTATTCATCCAGAAGCAGTGACCAGACGCGGTTCAACCAGCGGCTAATACCCGAGATACCTGTATCAGTCCACTCGCCACCCTGCTCCCAGGGACCGATGAACATCATGTAAGCTCGAAAAGCGTCGGCACCCAATGTTTCTACATATTCGTCCGGATTAACCTGTTTGCCACGGGATTTACTCATTTTCTGGCCTTCAGACAGGATAGTGCCCTGGTTGAAAAGCTTGTTAAAGGGTTCTCCGAAATCGATCAACCCCATGTCACGAAGTGCCTTGGTAAAGAAACGAGCATATAACAGGTGCATTACAGCATGTTCCGCACCACCGGTATAGATATCGACCGGCATCCAGTATTTTATTGAATCAGGATCGCAAGCCGCTTTCTCATAATGAGGGCTGCAGTACCTCAGGAAGTACCAGCAGGAACACATAAATCCATCAATAGTGTCTGTCTCGCGCTTCGCCGGCCTACTGCATATGGGGCAAGTAGTATTGACCCAGGTTTCGTTGTATTTTAGCGGTGATTCTCCGGGATGGCTGAAATCGACCTCAGCCGGCAACAACACCGGCAGGTCCTTTTCGGGCACAGCAACAATACCGCATTCCGGGCAATGGATCATTGGGATAGGAGCGCCCCAATACCGCTGACGCGAGATCAACCAGTCGCGGATACGGTAACTGACAGTACCTTTGCCCCAACCTTTTTCCTCAAGGTATCGAGTAACCATTTCCATGCCGGCATCGCTCGGAGTGCTGTTAAATTGCCCGGAGTTAATCATCGTTCCAACCCCGGTATAAGCTTGCTCCAGACCATCATTTTCCCAGCCTGGCGGGGCGATGACCACTTTTATGGGGATGCTGTATTTTTTCGCAAAAGCGTAATCGCGTTCATCATGCGCAGGTACCGCCATGACCGCTCCAGTCCCATAGCTGGCCAGGACATAATCAGCAATCCATATCGGAACCTTTGCACCGTTCAGGCGGTTGATAACGTAAGCGCCGGTGAAGACGCCGTCTTTTTCCTTTTCGGTTGAGAGCCTTTCGATCTCCGTCAACCGCCGTGAGCGTTCCTGATAAACTTTGACCTCGGCTTTATGCTCCGGTGTAGTCAGTTTATCAACCAGTGGATGTTCAGGAGCCAGGACAAAAAAGGTTACCCCGTAGGTTGTATCGGGCCGGGTGGTAAAAACACGGATCTCCTTTTCTGGAATTCCCGGGTAGTCCAGTCCGAAAGAAATTTCGGTACCAAAACTTTTCCCGATCCAATTGTGCTGCATGATCTTAATGCGTTCCGGCCAATCGATACCTTCATGGTCCTTTAACTCATCGGCATAACGGGTGATACGAAAAAGCCATTGCTCAAGGTTACGCTTGACAACTTCTGTATCACATCGCCAACACAAACCGTTAATGACCTGTTCATTAGCCAGGACAACCTGGCACTTAGGACACCAGTTGACCGGGGCTTTCCCCCGATAAGCTAAATCATGTTCAAACAACTTAATAAAGAACCACTGTGTCCATTTATAATAATCCGGTGAGCAGGTGATGACTTCGCGTTCCCAGTCATACATCGAACCCATGCTCTTCAATTGACGCCGCATATTCTCAATATTCGCCATCGTCCAGTCGCGTGGGTGTATCCCGCGCTTGATAGCAGCATTCTCAGCCGGTAAACCGAAGGCATCGAAACCCATCGGGTGTAGAACGTTGTAACCCTGCATCCTTTTAAAACGAGCATGTACATCGGAGGGGGCCATAGCGTACCAGTGTCCAATATGCAAATCCCCTGAAGTATACGGGAACATAGTCAGGGCATACCATTTTGGCTTATCGCTTTGCTCGTCAACGCGGTAAAGCCTGTCTTCGGCCCATTTAGCCTGCCATTTTTTTTCAACATTAACGGGATTATATTTTTCAACCATAGTTCAACCTACCAAATCGAGCGTTGCAATTTCTTTACCCAAAGCTACCCGTAAAAATCACGAATAAAATAAATTGTAACGCCCGGATGAAATGAGCGCAACCCGAGACAAAAGAGGGCGATGGATCAGTTTGAGAACAGAGTCTTAGACTGACCGAGAAGTGATTTATTTTGCTCATGGAAGGAAACGGTCGCTTTGACAAGCAAGACCATTTGGTAAAGTAGTGAGCCTTTCTTACCCAGAGCGAAGATTACTGCCCGGGCGGGGCGGGGTTTTTATAACCTTCGAGCACCTGCGGCATTTGCTGGATCAGTTCTTCTACCGACCATACCCCGGCAGGTTTAGTAATGGTTTTTTTCTTAACCGGTTCCGAATAGATTGCGATATTGTTACCTGTGACGTCAAAGACCTGCCCATTGATATCAGCGGCGGCATCGGTACACATGTAGACAATAAAAGGGGCTACTGTCTCCGGACCGGGCAGGTTAGTCAGTTCTTCAAATCGATCTTTCGTCATCAAACCTGACTCGTAGCGCTTTTTAAACCCAGCCTGTATTTCTTCACTGGCACTAAACCGGGTGGATGCAGTGGGGGCGTAGGCATTACAGGTAACCCCGTAGCGTCCCATTTCCCGGGCAATCGAACGGGTCAGGCCGACTACCCCCGCCTTCGCTGCCCCGTAGTTGCAGTGACCGACGGTCCCCAACCAGGCGGTAGAAGTGGTGTTGATGATACGTCCCCATTTTTGCTCACGCATCAGTGCAGAGGCAAAACGGCAAGTATTAAAGGAGCCTTTAAGATAAGAGTCAATGGAGAGATCCCATTCCTCTTCGGTCATGTTCCAGATCATATGGGGGGCATCAGAACCGGCATTGTTCACCAGAATATCGAGTCTCTTGAAACGGTCGATAGTTGCCTGAACGAGCTTCCCCGCAGTAGCGAATTCGGAAACACTACCGTAAAAAGCCATGGCTTGACCGCGCATATCCATGATTTCATAGGCGGTGCTTTCAGCATCACCTCCTTTAGTACCGGGTTTGCGGCTGTTGGTGACGATCCTAGCGCCATGCCGCGCCAGTTCCAGGGCAATGGCTTTTCCGATTCCCTGCCCGGAACCGGTGACAATAGCAACTTTACCAGCTAAAATAGAAGACATAAGCCCCCTCCTTTATAATTGTGCTTGTATCCGAGAAAGACTATAACGGTGATTCACCTTTCTGCTTCCGGTCGACAGGATTTACCAAATCTCTGGTGATAGTGGGGACCATTTTAAAAACGTCGTCGGTAGTCCAGGAACCGGTTATATTAACTACTTTTTCTTCAACAGGTTCGCTGTAAAGGGCAATTTTACCTGTTTGTACCTGGAAGACTCTGCCGTTGACATTACCTGATTCTTCCGAAGCCAGCCAAACAACCAGCGGTGCGATATCCTCAGGTTTAAGTTGTTCTAGTTGCTGGATCGCCTGTTCCATGCCGGATTTGGTCCAGGCGGCTTTCAACTCGTCACTCAAAGTCAACCGGGTGGCCGCGTTAGGACGAATAGCATTGCAGGTAATCCCTAATCTACCCAGGTCTTTGGCTACTACCCGGGTGAGGCCAACGATCCCTTCTTTCGCGGCTGCATAATTAGCCTGGCCCAGAGTCATGCCAAGCCCGGCGATCGAGGAAGTGTTGATGATCCGTCCATATCGCTGGCGGCGCATCACGTTACAGGAATGCCGGATCAAATAGAAATGGCCGTAAAGATGTACCTTGACAACCAGATCCCATTCTTCCTCAGTCATGTTGAAAACCAAACGGTCACGCAGGATACCGGCATTATTAACCAGGATATCAAGGCGACCAAAATTATCGACAGCGGATTTAACGATATTCTCAGCGCCTTTCCAAGACGTTACCGAATCGTAATTAGCTACTGCCTTGCCACCCATCGCTTTGATTTCACGGACGACATCATCTGCCGGTGATTGCGAATTACCGGAACCGTCCGCCGAACCACCCAGATCGTTGATTACGACGTTCGCCCCTTCGGAAGCCAGGGCTAAAGCTTCACAGCGACCGATACCGCGTCCCGAACCGGTCACCACCGCTACCCTTCCTTTTAATCTATCAGCCATGTTATTCTCCTGTCATAAGTAATAAGTACCGTGAATTAAAGAGACCTGGCGCTATTATTCCGCAATACCGGGATAAAAAAACACCGCAGCTTTACCAGAGGTGGTAATTTCGCCTTTACCGTTTTCGACCCAGACTTCACAGTCCAGATAATTCAGGTTATCGCGCACATATTTTTTAGTGACTTTTCCTTTACACCACCAGATTTCGCCGTCGACCGGTTCGCCGGTAGTTTTCATGGAGCGGGGATAATCCACGGCCCGATAACGGCAGGAAAATTTAGCAATCTCGCCGTTATCCCCCAGCCAGCCAGTGATCAATTGCAACAACCACTGTCTTTTCAGAGCCCCGTGGACGATTGGCCGGAGCGTCTCCGGATTACCGGTACTGCCGGTAAAAGAGAGGTCATAATGCAGCGGGTTAAAATCACCGGAAGCGCCCGCCCATTTAATGAGGGTCTGCGTGGTGGCGATCTTTGACAGAGGTGTCAGTTCGTCACCGAGATTGATGCTGTCCCAGTACAGAATACCCGTGATGATCTCCTTCTGTGGTAGATTATTGATGGATGGTCATCGATCTGGACCGGGCGACCGGTTGATCGTCTCCGGTGGAGTAAATGGTTTCGGTGACCAGGAAAACGACCTTGCCTTCCCCGGCTGAGCGTTCCATGATGTCTTTAACAGTAGCTACCGCTCTGATGGTCTGCCCGGCTTTTACCATGCCGTAAAATTCATAATCAATGCCTGTATCGAGAATCCTGGTATAACCAGCCCGGTTAAGCACTTCCATGAGAACCGGTGGTCCCAGCGATTCGGTCGGCCTTTCTTTCGGCCCCCATTTTACGGAGCGACCGGTGAACCATAATGAAGAGAGAAAACCCGGCGGGGCGACAATACTTCCATGCCGGGTATTCTGGGCGTACTCCTCATCCCAGTACAGGGGATTGGTATCACCGACAGCATCAGCGAACCTTCGGATCGGTTCTTTCTCAATTTCAAAGATGCTGATATCGACGACACGACCGATAAATTGTTTAAGTTCTTCGGAAAGCAACCCGCCTCACACTATATAGAATTTTTAAGAATTCTATGATTTTAAGCGTATCGCTGTCAAGGAAAAGCGGAATCCACCACTCAGGAGCAAAGACGAGCCCCGCCGCTACAGAGTTACCGGAGAAAAACAATTCGAGGCTGATAATGCAATTCTGGAGAAACAATTCCCTCGTGGAATGGTTTCCACCGATGACCTTATCTCCCTTCCGTCTCGCTTATCCCTGACCGGGACAAAGCGGGAAGCGGAAAAGCGAGGGCGGTATCGGAAGTGAGGCTTATTATATCACAGGGGTTTATGTTAAAGCGGGTGATGTATTGGGAGCCGGCCGTTGTGGTTCGACAGGCTCATACTTCGACAGGCTCAGTATGAGCGGGGGGAGGACAGCGGGTTGGGTAAAACCCTGTGGCGGGCTCAGGACGACCCTTCGACAAGCTCAGCGTGAGTGGAGGGGGGGATTCAGGATTAGCCTATCAATGCGGTGACAATATTATTCTGCCACTCATGGTGAGCTTGTCGAATCCAGAGCGGCGGGGTGACCCTTCGACAAGCTCAGGGTGAGTGGAGAGAAGATGACAGGCTCAGGGTGAACGGGGGGGTTGAGCGGGCTGGGGAGATGACCCGCCCCGAGATTCTACGGTCGCTAT
>JBBITI010000076.1:0-10982 GCA_037440885.1 Dehalococcoidales bacterium
GGCTGAAAAGGCGGATATTGAGAACGGGACTGGCAGAGCGCAGTTCCCAGACAACGAAGAGGAAAAGACCGATCAAACCGACGCCGAGGAGCAAGAAGCCGTAAGTTGCGGGCAAACGGGAGAAACCGAGCATCAACGAAATCAAACCGACACCGTAGATGATCGATCCGAAAAGGTCAAATCTTTCACCCCGGGCCTCCGACCATTCACCACGCAGTTTCCAGAAGGTGACGGTGATGGTGATAATGCCGAGGGGAATACCAGCCCAGAAGATACTGCGCCAACCGAGGTATTCGGTCAGCAGGCCACCGAGCGATGGACCGAGGGACAGTCCGAGATACACAGCAGCCACCTGGAAACCGAGGACCTTGCCGCGCTCTCTGGCCGGGTAAAGCGAGGTTAGAATAGCCATCGCTGTACCGGACAGGATGGCGCTGCCGATACCCTGAAATATACGAGCGCCGATCAACCATGCACCAGTAGGCGACAGGGCGATGGCAAGGCAGGAGGTGGTAAATACGATGAGGCCCCAGGTAAAGATACGTCTCCGGCCGTAAATATCGGCGAGGCGGCCGAAGGGGACGATAAAAACAGCCGCCGACAACAAGAAAGAGGTGGCGACCCAGCTCAAAGTGACAGCGCCCAGATTAAACTCGCGGGCGATGGAGGGGAGGGCGATGTTGACGGCCGAGCCCATAAAAGGGGTAAAAAATGAACTCAAAACGGCTACCAGCAAGCCAGCGGCACGGGTAGTTTTACCCGACGGATTGATCTCAGGTTCTGTGTGCACTTTGCATTTCCCTCGTTGTCGATAATCAAGGCCTAAGTCTAGACTTCGGGCGGCAACATGTCAAACCCTATAGAGCGTGGGAAGCTTGATTTTTGGCTTGAGAATAACGTAGAATAAGGGAGTTTGCGGGCGATTAGCTCAGTTGGTTAGAGCACAGTCCTGATAAGACTGGGGTCTGTGGTTCGAATCCACAATCGCCCACCATACTGTACAATAGGCAAAAGCATCTCTTTCCGAAGAACCTTCCCGTTGGTGTTTTAGCCCGTAAAAGATGGCCCAGTTGGGCCTTGAATGCGAAGCGCGGCAGTTGTGAACAATAAAGAATTTACTCCCACCGATGCCCTGGTGAAAATCAATGGCATTGAAACCAGGCTGAACAAGCCAGCGATTCCAGCCTTCCAAGTTGAGCGGGGCTATACGCTCCTCTAATACCGAGCAAGCGCTAATTCAGGAATGGGGGTTTGTAATCTAGTCCGAGAATATCGCGTGCCTGAGAGAGCAACTTTTTCAATAATGTACCAAGTTCCTTCTTCTCATCATCTGAAAGAGTATCAAATATTAAAAAAATAGCCTGTTCGGTAATAGTGTTATTATAAATGTCCTTTCCCTTTTCAGTTAAGGTTACATATATCTTCTGATCACCCGGTTTTTTTATTTTCTTTACAAGCCCCTTCTTTTGCATTCGGTTGATCAACGTTGAGATAGAATTCAATTCTCTTACTGTAGTACTGGCTAACGATTCCAGGGTTACTGGATTATCAGATTGTGACAGTATGTGTATAGTCTTGACTTGAGGCACACTCATCTGGTATTGAGCCAGCTCTAAATCGACCGCCTTCGCAATGGTCTCCCTTGTGGAGTCAAGTAAGCTATATAGAACAATTCGCGGATCATCAGCTTTTTGCATATTGCTCCTTTTTGTTTCTCATGAATTTGTCAAACAACGACAGGACATAATATCAGTAATTTCTCACAATTATAACTGTGTGGTCAATCTGTTGTCTAACATTTACATATATGTTTTTAGCAGTATTGACAAAGGTCTTTTCCTATGATATATCAAGTACGTATTCCTATAGGATTATATATATGATTTTTAATAATGTACAGCAAATGAAATAGTGGAGGGAAAGGTGACTGAAGAGAGATACCCGGAAGGATGGATCGTGGTCGACCACATTATTCCTGGTTGTACTGAAGAAATGCTCGATTGGTGGTGGGTAAATATGGAAAAGGGGTACGAATTATGGTGCCCCGACGAACACAAGGGTTTCAAGTGGGAAGTACTACCTCCGCTTGGAGGTCATATCGGTGCCGTGCAGATAGCCAAAGAGAGTATCGACTTCAGCCCGGTGATGGACCTGCGTATCGAATGGGTCGACCCGAATATCGGGACTCCGGAACACAAAAAATTCTGGACATACGGGCATCTCCTTGCCGCGGGCAGACCGGCGACCGAGCCCGGTGGGGTTGGCTTCGTTAACCTCTCGCACCAATGGGAAGCAATTCCGGGCGGCTGTAAAATGAGGTCCTGTATGCATGGTTTTCCCGGCGGACGCCCACCGGGAGGCGCTGCCGGTCCACGTCCCCCAATGCCGCCACCCGGGCCGCACCCGAGCGGAAAATCACCTACCGGAGGCGGGTGGCGTACCCATAATATTGCGGAAGTCAGTACATTCAAGGCCTTTTTACCTGCATTATGGGGAATCTGGCAGGCGGTCAATGACCCGGCTATTAACCGTCAGTGTTCACTAAAAATAAGAAAAGACGGAGACAAGATTAGTTACGTAAAGTAGTGTAATGAATACCTAAAGAGAGGTGAGTATGGATACGGCACCAAAATATTGGGTTGAAAAGATCAACATCGATCAGGATTCGTGCACCGGATGCAAATTATGCGTGAACGCTTGTTTCGTTGACGCCCTTCGTTGGGATGATGAACAGCAGAAACCGGTTGCGGCTTATACTGAGGACTGTGTCTGGTGCCTGGCCTGCGAGGCTATTTGCCCAAGTAAGAGTATCGAAGTTATCCCGGTCGTGCCGGCGCCACTAAGATCATCATTCTAAAGACGGAGGCGACAAAAGTGGTTACACTTGAAGAAATCGGTGAATTAGTTACTACAGATGTACTTATCATAGGAGGTGGGGTTGGCGGTCTGGCTGCGGCCATAAAGGCCAAGGAAGCCTTCCCAAACGTCGATGTTTTGATGGTTGAGAAGCAGACCACAGGCTTTGCAGGGAAAGCGCCCAAGATCGGTGGCTTTCTGGCTTTTCTGGGGCCGGGTAACAATGCCGAAAAGTTCATTAACTTTCAGGTGAGAACAGCAGGCGAGTTTCTCAATGACCAAGCAACGCTAAGCAGGTATGTCAAAGACTCATATGGAGCTATTGAACAACTTATCAGTTGGGGAGCCAAAATTGCCAAAGACCCACAAGGAAAACTGGTTACGGCCCCTACCCCCTGGGCACCTGAATGGTCGATGACTTTTGCCGATATCGACATGATGATACCGATGCGTTCGCGCGCCCGAAAATTAGGAGCGAAAATCATGGACAAGGTCCATGTAGTCGAGTTACTGAAAGAAGGCGACCGTGTAGCGGGCGCTGTCGGTTTTAACATCATCACGGGCAACTTCCTGATATTCAAAGCCAAAGCTACCATCCTTGCCAATGGCAGTTGCGGTTATAAAATCCGGCGTTTCTGGGTGGCAGGCACAGGAGACGGCATTGCGGCGGCTTATCGCGCCGGCGCCCAGATGAGGAATGCCGAATACGGCAATCTTTACGGCCATGTCGTTTATCGGGACTTTGATGGCGGACAGGCGGGATACAATTTTCTCGAGAATTCCCTGGGAGAGAATCTGGAGAAAAAGTACATGCCTGACGCGGGCCCTGCCGGAGTATTCCTTCCGGTCAGGATGGCGCTTGGGCTGGAGAAAGAGGTTGCGGAAGGGAGGGGACCGATAGTGTACTCACCTCCTCCACCACCACCCGGACAACCCCGGGGTATGATGGGCGCAGGATTGCCGAAACTCTCCGAATGGAACCGGCGGATGCAAGAGAAGCAACAGAAATATGGCCCTGCTACTTCGCCCAAACGAGAGATTGCGGTGCCGTTCCACGGCGAACTTTCCTGCATCCGAGTAGACCAAAACATGAAAACTACCCTGGACGGGCTGTGGGCCATAGGAGATACGAGCTATTGCGGTTCTGCGACAGCCGGTGCGATTGCATCACCGCCGGGAGTAAGCCCGGGCTCAGGGATCATGTTTGCCGTTATCAGCGCTATCTGGGGAGGCGCGGACGCGGCCCGTTATGCTACCGAAGCGGCATCAGCAGACCTGGATGCCGTCGAAGTGCAAAAAACAAAAGACAATATCATGGCTCCGTCAAAGCGCAGTAAAGGATATTCCCCATGGGATGCTATTTCTTCACTTCAGGACGTCGTTGCCCCGATGAAGTACAGCCTACGGCGCAGTAAGGAAAGGCTGGAAGAAGGCCTGGCCAGGGTACAGCAGGTGAAAGCGAAACTGCCTGAACTGTATGCCACGGACATGCACTACTTGAGTAAATGCCATGAGGTTATGAGTATGACCGAATGCGCGGAAATGACCTTCAGGGCGGCCCTGATGAGGACTGAGAGCAGAGGGTCCCATTTCAGAGAGGATTATCCCGCGCGGGATGACAAGAACTGGCTTAAATGGGTAATCCTGAAACGAAATATCGACCGTATGGAAACATGGGTTGAACCAATCCCGATACAAGATTATCGAGTAAAACCGTAACGTACAAAATAGAAAAAGGAGGTTGCGAGTCGTGAAAAAGTTTGCATTAACGGTGATGAGTGTGTTAATTGCAGCGAGTTTACTCCTTGTATCCTGCACAGACAAGGAACAGATACCAACTACGACGCAGACTACAACAAATACTGTTGCGCCATCTAAGACTACTACAAGTCCGGTAACTCCAACAATCGCCCAACCACAATATGGCGGCACAATAACCGTAGTGCTGGCGTCAGATATCCTTGGTTTTGATCTTTCTTCCAGCCCCAATAACGGAGCGACAATACCGTATACCAACAACTCGCTTATAGGTGGCGACTGGAGTAAAGGCCCTAACGGTACCAACCAGGTTTCCTGGACACAGAATTCGGGTTGGTATGGCTTGGAATATGAGACAGGGAGACTGGCGGAGAGTTGGGAGATTACGAAACCGGGACTGATGAAGTTCAATATCCGGCGGGGAGTCCGTTACGCATTAAATCCGGACAGTGAAGCAAGCAGATTGATGAACGGACGTGAATTGAATGCCGAAGATATCGTTTTCACTTTCAAAAGATCAGCTACTGAACCTCTTGCTTTTCCTCGCATTTCGCAACCTGCTTGTAGCAGGGCAGCGACCTTCGAGGCACCGGATAAATATACAGTAATTATCAGTACGCCGGTTGATCCGTGGACCGGCTTCCTACTCTGGGGACTGGGAATAGGTACCAGAGTGATGGCACGTGAAGTTATTGAGAGATACAGGAATCAATTGGACTGGCGGAATTCGGTGGGTACCGGAGCTTTTATGTTGACCGATTTTGTATCCGGCGCGCAGGCGACTCTGAAAAGAAACCCCAACTACTGGGATAAAGACCCGTGCGGCCCCGGTAAAGGTAATCAATTACCGTATGCTGACAAGCTCAAGTTTCTAATAATTACCGATGCTTCTACCCAACTGGCGGCTATCAGGACGGGCAAAGCTGATCAACTGGCGAATATTACCCATGATGACGCCGCCAGCTTGAGGAGTACTAACCCCGGACTTAAATATGTCAGGTTTCTCGGGGATTTACCAAATATTATCGGGATGAGAACTGACAAAGCGGACTCTCCTTTCCGGGATAAGCGAGTACGGCAAGCACTCATGATGGCTCTCGATTTCAAAGCCCTCAAAGAATATTACGGGGGAGAAGCCGAGTTGTTATGCTGGCCGGTAACCTATCAAAAAGGGAACGAGGATCTTATTGATCCACTGGAAAAACAACCAGCGGCGGTTCAAGCGCTATACAGCAATAACATCGCTGGGGCTAAGAAATTGTTGGCCGATGCCGGTTATCCTAATGGATTTCGGACGACCGTAATCTCAACATCCGCTACCACGGCGATCGATATGTTATCCGCCATAAAAGCACAATGGGCAAAAGTAAGTGTTGATCTAGAACTTCAACCAAGGGAGTCAGTAGTTTATTCTAATATTGCCAATAGCCGCAGCCACAGTGATATGTTGTATGGCATGGCCCTCGGTGTTGCGACTTATGCCAATATGGCGAACTTCAGAGGAGCCAGCATGTTCAACCGCAGTATATGGAACGATCCACCCGGAACTGACCCAGTGGTCGAAAAGGCTTACGAAGAGATACAAAAGAACATATTAGTGAACGATGCGAAAACCAGACAAATATTCCGTGAATTAATGCCCTATCTGCTGGAGCAGGTTCCGGTAATTGCACCACCAATGCCTTACATCTATACGTTCTGGCAACCATGGCTAAAAAATTATAACGGTGAAGGAATGATTGATTATAGTATGGGCTGCGCGATGACCTGGGTCTGGGTTGACCAGACAATGAAAAGCTCAATGACCGGGAGATAAGGTAGTTGTTGTCTTAACTGGCACTTCCTGTCACAAGGAAGTGCCAGTTTTATATCTGAACGTGCTGAAGACGTGTAATCTCACGAAAAGATTTACCAAAACACGATGACAGACATCTGCTTGATATCAGTGAGTTCTCCTGTCTAAGAGTCGATTATCATATGGTAACTGCAATACAGGAATTTTTACCCCTTCAAGCGAGAGAACGGTATTTCACCTTATGATATTGTATACAGAAGATCTCTCCATCAATACGTATCCCTACGAATCTGAGATAGCATCGAATAACGGGAAAATAACCGGAAACGGAGGTGTGTCTTGATACAAATGTTTGATTTAACAGGGAGAGTGGCTCTGGTCGTCGGCGGTCACGGCGGTCTTGGTAAGGCGATTGCCTTGGCGATGGCTGATGCCGGTGCGGACGTTGTCGTGGCCAGCCGAAATCTTCCGGAGTTAGTTCTAGCGGCAAAAGAAATTGAATCCAAAGGACGGAAATCACTGGCTCTAAGCGTTGATGTTGTGGATGCCGTTCAGGTGGAACGTATGGTGACAGACGTACTGAAGGCTTTCCCGCGAATTGATGTTCTGGTGAATGGAGCAGGGCTGGCGATCCGCAAGCCTGCGGATACATTTCCGATTGATGAATGGCAGCGTGTGATGGATGTCAATGCACGGGGAACCTTCCTTTGTTGCCAGGCTGTAGGAAGAGTGATGATCGAACAGAAAAACGGCAAGATCATCAATATCTCTTCGGTGAGAGGAAGATACGGCTTACCAGCGGGGTATGCGGCTTACTGTTCCAGCAAAGGAGCGGTCGACACCCTGACTCGCACACTAGCTTGCGAATGGGCTAAGTATAACGTACTTGTAAATGCCATCGCACCGACCGTGGTTGAAACTGAGCTTACTAAAGATTTACTCGCTGATGTGGAATATGCAAAAACGATGAAAGCCCGGATTCCCATGGGCCGCTGGGCAAGGACCGAAGATATCACCGGACCGTGTATCTTTTTCGCTTCCAATGCTTCCAATTTTGTGACTGGTCAAATTCTTTATATAGATGGCGGAGTCACTACCTGGTAAATGCAAATCATCAAGTTTATTTTTAAGGAGGATATTAGTTATGGCAGAGGTGTTAGTTGACCTCAGTCACCCTTTTGGCACTGGATCACCGCTTTGGCCTTATTTCGCCGATGTAAAGATCGAACGCATGCATTACCACGCGAAATCCGGCGTATTGTCGCAGACCGTAACCACAGTGATGCACTGTACCACCCATGCCGATTCGCCCGCCCATGTTTTTGAAGGCGGTCGTTATACCCATGAAATCCCTCTAATTTCATACTACGGCGATGCCGTGATCTGGGACATCCCGAAAAAGAAATGGGAATTGATCACGAAGAAAGACCTCGATGCCGCCAACCGGAAATTGCCGATCAAGGAGAACGATATCGTGATCGTCCATACCGGTTGGCATAAATACTGGGGAGACAACTCTCAGTACTTCAATTATTCACCCGGATTAGGCAAAGAAGCCGGAGAATGGTTTGTCGCCCATAAGGTAAAAGCGGTAGGTGTCGACCAGCAGGCACTGGACCACCCACTGCATACCGCTATCGCCCCGCACGGCCCCGGCCCTCTGCGGAAAGATATCTGTGATGAATACAAACAAGCTACCGGACACGACGTGCTACAAGACTTTCCGGAATGGGAACCGTGCCATAGTCTTCTCCTGCGTAACGGTATCCTGGGCTGGGAAAATGTGGGCGGCGATATTGCTAAAGTCGTCGGCAAGAGATGCCGCATCGCCGGTTTCCCCATCCGCTGGTACATGGGCGACGGTTCCATTGTCCGGATGGTAGCTTTTATCGATGAAAAAGACCTGAACAAGGTACCGGACCGTATTTACAAATACGGCACTCAATAAATAAGGAGAGTGCGCATATGAAGAAGGTTCGCCTGGACCAGGTGAAGCCGTATGAAGCCATGGGTCATTTTAAGATGACTGCCATGCGGCTGCAAGGTAAGGAAGAGACCGGTATTCAGAAATTTTGGATGGGTATGTCTTATTTCCTCCCCGGAGGTGGGGCAGGCTGGGCATACGAGGATTCACCAACTGAAAAGGTATACTTTGTTTTAGACGGTGAGATTACAGTCAAATCTACAACTGAAGAGGTGACTTTGGGGCCGATGGATTCTCTTTATCTGGCTCCTAACGAAGGAAGAGAGATCATAAACAAGACCAACAAGCCGGTCACCATGCTGGTAGTTATTTCGTATTGAATCGCATATTTAGCTAATGGTTCATAATCAGATGGTTACCTCGTTATGAATGTCAAACTGGATAACCCGGCAAGTTGGAGTGTTACAGCAGCCTTGACTCACCGCGATCCGATGACATTAATGACGTTTTTAATAAAGCCATCATCACTTCGTTATGTTCTTTCTGGTTACAGGAAACCCCACCGCCAGGAGAATAAATAAAACCGATAATTACGGATATCGAAAGGTGAAAAGTAAACAGCAATGGATATATTCGCAGAACAACCAATCTGGAAACCCAGCGCTGAGCGTAAAAAAGCAGCGAATATTACCAGGTTTATCGAACTGGTTAATGAACGGCACAAGCAATACATCGTGACCTACCGCGAGTTGCAGGAATGGTCAGTCAAAAATATCCCCGATTTCTGGGCACTCATGTGGGAGTTCGGCGGTATTAGAACTTCCGCCACATATAAAACCCCAGCCATCGATCTTGATGATTTACTCGGAGTACAGTGGTTTCCCGGCGCCAGGTTCAATTTCGCCGAAAATCTGCTCAGGAATCGTAACAACTTTACCGCCATTGTTTTCAAAGGCGAGAATACCGATCCAAGGCGGCTGACATATGCGCAGCTATATGCCCAAGTAGCACGCCTGGCCGGGGCCTTGCGGAAATCCGGGGTTGGCATCGGAGATCGCGTGGCTGGTTTTATGCCTAACATGACCGAGACAGTCGCGGCTATGCTTGCCACAACCAGTATAGGTGCTGTCTGGTCTTCCTGTTCACCCGACTTCGGTCCAAACGGGATATTGGATCGCTTTCAGCAAATCAAACCAAAAGTCCTTTTTACGGCTGACGGTTATTCCTACAACGGGAAGATTTACGATTCACTGGAGCGTGTGGCTTCCATACTCCCGGAAATTCCTTCAATCGAGAAAGTTATCGTCGTTTCCCATGTCGGTATCCAGACTCAAATGCCTCCAAAATCAATAAATTACAGTGATTTCATATCCAATGAGAATGCGAACGAGATTGAATTCGCCCAATTGCCCTTCGACCACCCGATATATATCGTTTTCTCTTCGGGTACGACCGATAAACCAAAATGTATCGTGCACCGGGCGGGTGGCATCCTGATACAACACCTCAAAGAGTTGATACTGAATACAGATATGAAACGAGAAGATACGATATTTTATTACACCACCTGCGGCTGGGTGATGTGGAACTGGATGGTCAGTTCACTATCGCAAGGAGCTACTCTCGTACTCTACGACGGATCGCCCTTCTATCCGGACAACGGAGCGATGTTCAAGCTTGTACAAGATGAGAAAGCCACTCTCTTCGGGACAAGCCCACGGTACCTCGCAGCGATCGAAAAGGCCGGGCTCAAACCTGACATGAGTTATGATTTAAGTTGTTTAAAGACAATAATAACAACGGGGTCGCCGCTTTCTATTGAGAATTATAAATTTGTATACCGGAACGTCAAATCAGATGTCTTTCTAAACAATATTTCTGGCGGTACCGAGGCTATCGCCTGCTTTGGTATCGGCAATCCTATCAGCCCTATTTACACAGGAGAAATGCAGGGGCTCGGCCTGGGGATGCAGGTAAATGTCTTCGATGCGGCAGGGAAACCACTCTCGAATCAGGAAGGTGAACTGGTCTGTACTGCTCCGTTCCCCTCGATGCCTCTTAGATTCTGGAATGACGAGAATAATCTGAGATACAAAAGTACATATTTCGATGTGTATCCGAACGTGTGGCGTCACGGGGATTTTGCCAGGCTTACAGAGAAAGGTGGCCTCATCATAAGCGGTCGGTCTGATACCACTTTGAAACCGGGCGGGGTAAGAATAGGTACTGCCGAGATTTATCGACAAGTAGAAACTGTGAGTGAAGTCCAGGATAGCGTGGTTGTAGGCCAGGACTGGGAAGGTGACGTTCGCATAATCCTGTTTGTTAAACTTGCTCCGAGCGTACGATTCGACGATGCGCTAGTCCAGAAGCTTAAAAATGTCATCAGGAATAACGCATCACCGCGCCATATTCCAGCCAAGATTATACCGGTTGCTGATATCCCTTATACGGCAAACGGGAAAAAAGTCGAACTAGCCGTAAGGAACATCATCCACGGAAAATCGGTGTCTAACCGGGAAGCTATAGCTAACCCCGAATCATTGGAGCTATACAAGGATATCAAAGAGCTTTATAAAGAGTAGTACTGGTATGAAAACAGGGATACCACCCAATCGGCCACACTCAGAAGGTAACATCGCAAGATCC
>JBBITI010000077.1:0-10824 GCA_037440885.1 Dehalococcoidales bacterium
TCAATGCTTTCTTGTTTGTGTTTGCTGCAATATTAACAGGGAAAAATTACCGGGGGGCCTGGCGTATCATGTGGCGCGATCACCGCAATACGTCCAGTCCCAACGGTGGCTGGACGATGGGAGCCATGGCCGGAGCCCTGGGTGTCCAGCTTGAAAAAATAAGATATTATAAATTGGGAGATATAAAGAAGGAACGGCTGCCCATAACGATCGGTTATTCTTTAAGTATGATGCTGGCGACGGCGGTTATCTGGATCGTATTATTGGTTGCCGGACAGGTGGGATATTATGTACTCACCCAAGCCTAAGATTGATCATCTCGTGCGTCCGGTTCACGGTGGGATCGACCGTCGCGAACTCCTGCGTTTTGGGATTAGTCCGGAGAAAGCCCTCGATTTTTCGGTCAGTGTCAATCCCTTCGGCCCGCCACCCGGGATCCGCGACGCTATTGCCCGGGCGGCGGTCGATATCTACCCTGATCCCGATGCCACCGAAGTCCGGGAGGTATTAGCGACCATGCTCCATGTCTCACCGGAGAATGTATTTGTCGGAAGCGGCTCGACTGAGATTATCCGTTTGATCGCAACGGCTTGTTTCGATGTCGATGACCGGGTGGTCATCCCGCAACCGACGTATGGTGAATACGAAACAGCCTGCCAACTGGTCGGTGCCCGTTTGTTGAAACCGTGGATGCTGGGTGAGGTTGATTTCCGCATCAATATCGAACGGCTGAAAGCAATCATTGAAGAATATCGTCCGGGTGGTCTTTTCCTTTGTAATCCCAATAATCCTACTGGTGAATATCTGTCCCGCGATAAGGTGAACAATCTTCTCTACATACTGGGACGAGGGCTCCTGATGCTGGATGAAGCTTATATTGCTTTCACCGAGACTGCGTGGAATTCACTGGATTTGATTGAGACCGACCGGTTGATTGTTATCCGTTCGATGACTAAGGATTTTGCGCTGCCAGGCTTGCGACTGGGTTACGCCGTATCCTCGAAAACTCTTATTTCGCTCCTGGATCGCGTCAAACCGCCGTGGAATGTTAGTTCGGTAGCCCAATCGGCTGCATTATTCGTGCTCGGACAGGACGCTTTTCTGGCTGACTGTGCCCGGAAATTACAGGAAGCCCGCGATTTCCTCGTCTTCGGACTGCAAAAACGGGGATATTCGGTTATCCCTTCCGAAGCAAATTTCTTTCTGGTAAGAGTCGGTGACGCAGCAGGATTCCGCACAGCACTGCTGCGCCAGGGAATCATTGTTCGCAGTTGTGCATCTTTTGGTATACCGACCTATGTGCGCCTCGCTCCCCGGACAATAGAAGAATGCCAGATTTTGCTGGATGCCGTCGACAATCCGGAGGTAAGCCGTTATGCCCGCTAAAACATTGATGGTCCAGGGCACTGCGTCATCGGTTGGCAAAAGCATCATCGTTAGCGCTTTATGCCGCATATTTCGCCAGGATGGCTATAATGTTGCTCCGTTTAAATCGCAAAATATGGCTTTGAATTCTTTTGTCACGCGTGAGGGCGGAGAGATCGG
The DNA here is from genome assembly GCA_037440885.1 of Dehalococcoidales bacterium. Taxonomy (GTDB): domain Bacteria; phylum Chloroflexota; class Dehalococcoidia; order Dehalococcoidales; family UBA2162; genus JBBITI01. Next base: position 1,546 of record JBBITI010000077.1, read on the forward strand.
GAGAGCTCAAGCGGTCCAGGCTGAGGCTGCTCGTGTCTTGCCCACTGTCGATATGAATCCGATTCTGCTGAAACCGGAGACAGACTCCCGTTCCCAGGTGGTTGTTCTTGGCAAAGTATGGAAGAACCTTACCGCCAGCGCTTATTACGAGCATACTTCCTATCTCACCGGGATAATTGAAGGTTCGCTGTCAAGGTTGCGTGCTGAATACGATATTGTTGTAATCGAAGGAGCCGGTAGCCCGGCAGAGATCAACCTCCAGGAACGAGAAATTGTCAACATGAGAATCGCTCGCATGGCTAGCGCTCCTGTCCTACTGGTGGGTGATATCGATCGGGGCGGTGTTTTTGCCTCGCTAGTCGGTACAATCGAATTGCTGCCCGAGATCGACCGGAATCTGGTGCAGGGTTTGATCATCAATAAGTTCCGCGGCGATGTTTCGCTGCTGAAACCGGGGCTTGATTTCCTGGAAAACAAAACCGGTAAACCGGTACTGGGAGTAGTCCCTTTTTTCAAGGGGTTGCGTATTGCCCAGGAAGACTCGGTCTGGCTGGAAGACAAGCTGGATGCCCCCGTGCTACCAGGTATCGATATAGCAGTCATTGCTCTGCCTCATATCGCCAACTATGATGATTTCGATCCGTTGGAAGCCGCAGGATGCAGTGTGCGATATATTGCTTCTGCCGATCAAATAGGAAACCCTGATCTCATCATCCTGCCCGGCACCAAGACGACTGCAGCCGATCTCAATTACATCCGGGAATGCGGGATTGCCCGGGTGATCAAGCAGCGGGCTGAGACCGGGACACCGGTAATCGGACTCTGCGGCGGTTTTCAAATGCTGGGTAAAAAGATTTTGGACCTCCACCATGTTGAATCCAGGGAGGATAGCGTCGAAGGTCTTGGGTTATTGAATATCGAAACCGCTTTCGCCACGGTGAAGACTACTACCCAGGTGCAAGCCTGTTTTCTTGGCGGCAATGGTATCCTCGAAGGATTGCAGGGACAGGAAGTAACCGGATATGAAATCCACATGGGTCTGACGATAGATCCCAACGCCGCCCCGGTTTTCCGTATCACTGCCACACCTTCAGGAATGGCTGGTTATCTCGACGGAGCGCAATCGGATAACGGTAACATTTTCGGTAGTTACATCCACGGGTTGTTCGATAATCCTGGTTTTACTACTGCCCTGCTGGATCGGCTGCGAGCCCGTAAAGGAATGGTAACCGGATCGGTCAGTGTATTCGATAAGCATACCCAGTACGACGAACTCGCCCGCATTATCAGGCACAGCCTGGACGTAACACGCCTCTACCAGATCACCGGTCTGCGCTGACTTGAGAAATAATGGATCCGGCGCTTGTATCAAAGGCAATTACTTCTTCACATCAGACAGCGGGTTTTCTCCTTCGGAATGTATCACCGTTCCATAAGAAGGCAGTGCAGGCTAATGCCAGGATAACCTGGGTGATCGCCCCGCCGATGAGTACCGGGTCGAATCCGTAAGTATCGATCAACCGCCCGGCTACCGGAGTCATCACACCCGCCAGTTCTGCTCCAGCAAAAAAGTAGATGCCCAAGATTGTTGCCCTCCTTTGCAGCGGGATAGCGGTTACCAGGTAAGTTTCAGCACTGGGTGCCCGGGACATATTGATTATTCCGATCAATATCAGAACGAAGGCGAATACCCAGCCGGTTGAAACGAGACTTACGACGAAGAGTAGCGGTCCGGCAAGTAAACAACTCACGGCGACCACCGGAATTGCCCCGATTCGGTCGGCCAGGTAACCACCCAGAGGGGCAACAAACATGCCTAAGAAAGGCCCGATCGCCATCAGTAAAACAACGATAGGCGGGGCTACTTTGAGTACGTCGGTAGCATATAAAGAATAATAAGACGCGATCGATTGGGTAATCATTCCGGTACCGACACTCAAAATTATAAAGGGCAAGAAAACCCGCCAGTTGATGCTGGTTACTTCAGCGACTACCGGGGTTTTATCATTGGTGGAGTTGGTTTTCGCCGTCTGCTTGATCTCTCTCTTGCCGATCAGGTAGTACAGGGCGATACCAAGGAAGATGATTGGAATACTGAGAATGATGAAGGGACTGCGCCATGACCAGACCGCCGCCATGGGCGCTACCAGCAGGAGAACGAACCAGAAGCTCGAAGTGCCGCCGATCAGGTGCAAACCCAGTGCCCGGCCTCGTTTATCGGGTGGTGTCAAATTGGAAATGGCACTCGCTGCTGCCGGATGATAGCCGCCGCCAAGCAGAGCGGTAAATGCCAGCAGTACTACCAGCATTACGTAAGAATTGGAGAGACCGATGAGTAATCCCCCGAGAGCGACCCCCGAGATACTGAGAAAGATCATCCGGCGGGTTCCGATTTTGTCAGCCAGCCACCCGGCAGGGAGTTGAGCAGCTCCGCCCACGATCGAAAAAACGGAAACCAGGATACCAGCCGAGGTATATGTCAGGTTAAAATCATCCCGGATCATCGGCAGCAGGGGATTGAGCATCGCCCCCACGACGTGGTGACCGAAATGGGCAAGCATGAACAGGGGTAGCAACCCGGTGAATAGCGAACGAAACCGGGCGAGATATGATAGTTTTACTGCTCCCGGCGGCTTCTTCTGAGGAGTACCTGCCGCATTCATCCGCCAGATTATATCATATATCATCCACCAATTCTTGCTGACTGCTTGATATTATACTAACAGGGCTTGCATCCGTCTCTTATATCTACTATGATGTTCCCGAAAATTCGGTCTTATACGAGACTTAGGAAATTCGATCGTACTGGATTTCCGATTGAAAATCGATATCATTACGATGGAGGTGGAAATTGGGTGTACTGAGTCCCTATCGCGTTATTGATCTGGCGGGTGAGAGAGGCTTGTTCTGCGGAAAGATACTGGGGGATCTGGGAGCAGATGTCATCAAGATCGAACCGCCCGGCGGTGATGTTGCGCGGCGCATTGGTCCTTTCTATCAAGAGAGTTACGACGAAGAAAAAAGCCTTTTCTGGTTTGCCTACAACACCAGCAAACGCGGTATTACACTTGATATCAAGACTGCTGACGGTAAAGAGATCTTCAAGCGACTGGTCAAAACAGCCGATTTCTTAATCGAGTCTTTCGACCCGGGTTATCTGGATCGATTAGGTCTAAGCTATACGGAACTGGAAAAAATGCACCCAGGGTTAATAATGGTATCTATAACGCCCTTCGGCCAGACCGGTCCATATAAAGATTGGAAAGCCCCGGATCTGGTTGCCTGGGCGATGGGTGGAGGTATGGCACCTTTCGGAGATCCGGACCGGCCGCCCTACCATGTTAGTTACCATTCTCAAGCATATCTTTGCGCCGGTGCCGATGGTGCCATCGGTGCTTTGATGGCTTTAGCCGATCGTTCTTTAACCGGGGAAGGTCAACAGGTTGATGTATCTATTCAAGAAGCGGTAGTACAGAATACCGAGCACATCACCTCGGGTTGGGATCTGGGGAAAAGAATCCAAAAAAGAGGTCTGGAAGCGACCGGAGCGAATGTCCGGCAGGTATTGACCCGGCTCTGGCCGTGCAAGGATGGTTATGTATCCTGGTTTTTTTGGGGCGGGGTGATGTCGGTTCGTACCAATGTCCCGCTGGTGAAATGGATGGAAAGCGAAGGTATGTCCGATGCATTCCTGTCGAATTACAACTGGGAGAAATTTGGGAATGATACTACCCAGGAAGAGATTCACCGCCTGGAAGCACCGGTGAAAAAATTCTTTCTGTCTCATACTAAAAAGGAGCTTTTTGAAGGGGCGATCCGGACTAATACCCAGGTCTATCCGGTCTCGACTCCTGCCGATATGCTGGCTGATGAACAGCTAGCCGCTCGGAAATTCTGGGTCGAGGTCGAGCATCCGGAACTTATGACAAAGCTTATTTATCCAGGCCCGTTCATCACTTCGAATGAAGCCCCACCGATGGTAAGCCGCCGGGCACCGCTTGTCGGAGAACATAATCTAGAGATATACGAGGGTGAACTTGGCCTCTCCCGGCAGGAAATTATCGCTCTCACCGAAGCTGGCGTAATTTAGGAGAAAGCGGATGAAGAGACTTCTTGAAGGCGTAAAAGTGGTTGATTTTACCTGGCATCTTACTGGTCCGTTGACGACTAAAGCCCTATCCGATGCCGGAGCGGAAGTAATCCGGGTCGAAAGCCGGAAGCGACCTGATATCCAGCGAGTAGGGGCTAAATTCGGCAGTTTCAGCCAGTATAATACTAGCAAACTGGGTATTACCCTTGATCTCTCGATACCGAAAGGTTTAGAGCTTTGTAAAAAGCTGATTGCCCGGGCAGATGTCGTTGTAGAAAACTTTGCCGGTGGAGCAATCGAACGTATGGGCCTGGGTTATGAAGTCCTGCGGAAAATCAAGCCGGATATCATCATGCTCAGTTCCTGTATGCAAGGTCAGACCGGTCCGCATGCCAAGCACCCCGGATCCGGGCACAAGCTTACTGCTTTAGCCGGATTCTGCCACTTTACGGGTTGGCCGGACTGCGAACCGGGTTATATCGGTGCCTACACCGATTTTTTAGCACCACGGATGAATATTATTGCCATCCTGGCGGCGCTGGAATATAAGCGGCAAACCGGAAAGGGACAGTATCTGGACATGTCGCAGTATGAAAATTCGATCCATTTCTTGAGTGCCATGATACTCGATTACACCGCTAATAAACGGGTTAAAGAACGCATCGGAAATAAGTGTGAATATGCCGCGCCGCACAATGCCTACAGATGCAAAGGCGAGGACCGCTGGTGTACTATTGCTGTGTTTACTGATGAGGAATGGAGATCTTTTTGCCGGGTAATCGGTGCTCCTGCCTGGACCAAAGAAGAACGGTTTGCTACGTTAACCGGTCGGAAAGCAAATGAGGAAGAGTTGGATAGACAGGTTACCGAATGGACCCGCGAACGGACGGCTGAAGCGGTGATGAGTGTGATGCAGAACGCCGGTGTCCCGGCCGGTGTGGTCGAGACGGGCGAAGATATTTTGGATAAAGACCCGCAATTCAAGCACCGGAATACATTCATCGAGTTGGAACACCCGGACGGCGGACGTTACCGGACCCAGACCGGACCTCACTGTATATTGTCAAAGGCGGAGTGGAAAGTTTTCCGGGCGCCACGCCTGGGTGAACATAATGAGCAGGTTTTCAAAGGGCTGCTGGGCTTGTCTGATAGAGAGTATGAAGCTCTGGTTAAGGAAGGCGTTATTGCTTGAAGTATTCACCGGCAAGACGGTCACAGCAGAGACTGCCTTGCCTCTATTTTCCAGTTTGATGACTCGCTTGACAGATACGGGAGAAAGTGAACTCACCTAAGACAGTAATGAAAGCCCGAAAGATTATTACTCATCCCGGGAGTGCTCACTTTGACGAAGTGACGGCTATCAGCCTGGTGCTGGCGGTACATAACCGTACCATTTTTCAAATCGAGCGGCGTGAACCCCGACTGGCAGAGTTAGATGATCCGAATATCTGGATTATTGATATCGGTGATCGTTATGAACCAACCAGGCTTAATTTCGACCATCATCAGGATGCGGCGAGCCCTTCTTCTTTCGTGCTGGTTGCCGAATATCTAGGCCTTCGGGAGACTATGGCGGTAATGCCGTGGTGGGAATTTAAGGACAGCGTCGATCGCATTGGTCCGGCAGCAGCATCCCTCCGGTTTAACGGCGGCGATGATCTGGTCAACCGTAATCCGGTCGAAACATGGTTTACTGATGAATTTGCCGCTGACCCCGGAGCATGCTTACCTGCATTGAGACGGTTTGGTAAAAACCTGATCAAAAGTGCACGGGTTTTAAAAAAACAAGTCGATTACTGGAAAAGCATACCTCTAATCGATATAAATGGAGTGCCGGTCATCATCGGCGATACCCGGGAATCGCTGGGGTTGGAAGAATTCCGACGATTGGCTTCGCATCCTCCGGATGTTGTGATATCCCTGGACCGTCGCGGGGAGGGGTGGCGTCTTTTTCGTTATGAAGGTACTCCGGTTGACTTTACATTGATTACCGACCGTCCTGAGATTGAATTTGTACACCATACCGGCTTTCTGGCTAAAACCCGGGAGAGGATCCCGAAGGAAACATTATTGGAAATAATCAGGAAAGCAGTCAGAAAAAAGTCATAGCTGTGAAAAAGCAAAATCCGGCTGCGTCAATTAGTCGGGAAGCACTGGTTGGTAAAACATTCACCGTGTTATGCCTTGTTTATATATGAATCATGTCTGTGCAAACATAATAGAATATGACCGTTGCGAGGGACATCAGGGATGATCAAGTGGAGAAGAAAACAGCAGAAACAAAATATTTCCGGTAATCTGTTTCTGACGTTGTGAAAGGAAACAAATGGGGTGGAGAAGCGATCGGACTGTCCAGTGCCGGAGAGGTGATTCCGGCAAAAGCCAGGATCAATCTGGGTATCACCGTAGTGCACAGGCCATATATGTTCCATGAATTCACCCACAAGCACATGTTTACCGAGTATTTTCTCTTCGTCTTCTCTATGATTACATGATCTCTGTCGCCGATGATGTCTCCGACGATAATGCTATTATCGTCTGCGGCTCGGATGAAGAGGTCTGCGTCCAGATGACCGGGGGGCCGCGCAGTGGACTCGGCGCTAACCCATTCTACCGGATTGATAACTGGAACACCTGTTAGCAATGATAGTATTCGTGGTTTTTGTAAGCCCGGTAGTAAATTTGTTATAATCAGAAAATAATTGGTTTAAGTTGTTAGATTCTTCATCAGGTTCCAGTAATGCCCCGATTTTTAACGGCTCGAACTAATGATTTTAGCAGGAGGCTGAATCTATAGTGGTAATTCCGCCGCCTTTCCGGTGTTGAAAGGGTTTTCTTCGCCGCTGGCGTGACTGTAGATTACTGTGCCTTGATTATCTTGGAGGTTTGGGATACCGTTTTTTGAACGGTATAGAATTTTCGACTGGTTAAATTAAGGTATTTAGGAGAACAGAATGCCCATTATTATCCTGGGAATATTGATTGTCGTCGGTACCGTATTGATTGTTGTTTTTCGCGCCCGGTCCAAGAAAGCGGATGCTCTTAGACTTGAGGAACAGGCAAAACGTCGCAACGAGTCCTGATTTATATTTTTCAGAAGAAGTATAATTTTTCAGCTGTAAGCCACCCCGTATCGGTAATTTGAAAGTACTGCACCCGGCAACTGGTTAGTCGAATCCATCACCGGAGAAGTATTTTTCTTACATACTGATAAGAACTGGTTCAGCGTCTTAAGAAACTGATACTTAATATCGGCACAACCTTTGGAGTCACTAAAAAGAAGATACCGGCAGGTTTACAATGTGGAGTTACGGTACCGGTATTATAATGAGATCAATCAGCATCCGACTAACGTGCGCTTACAGCCTTTCCGGTCCCTAGAGATCATTAGGATCAGAAGGAGGGAACGGAACTATATCATTTAAACCCAGTTCCCGAATGGTCTTCTGGCGTATTTTGGCAAGGAGGATCCACAACTGGATCTGTTCCTCTTTCGATAGGGCTGACATCAATTTTCTGGTCGATTTTCGTATAGATGACTGGCGGTATGCTGCAAGGCCTTTTTCTGTAAGCTCAACTCGGGTTAAATTATGTCTTTTCAGGTCTTTGATTCTTCGGATCAACCCTTTCTTTTCCATGTTTTTCAGTTGCCCCGAGACAGTATGAGGTTCCCAGAATAATTGCCGTGAAATATTTGTTGGTGAAGATAGTTCTTTAAGCCGGATGACGGTAAACAGCACTATGGCATCATTCATAGTGATCCCGCATTTGTGTAGTTCCTTTTGCCGTAGCTTGGCGAGGGCATGATTAGTACGGGCTAAAATCTGCCAAAGCCCATCACTCAATGTCATACTTAGTCGGGTTCTGTTGACTTTTGGTAACTCCGTCTCCATCTCAGGTTTCTGTTTTGTTATCTTTCAATCAGATTATCGGGGTCATTACTCTACTAATTTACAATTTATTCGTGTTGACAACAAGTGTAACCCGGTGATACGATTCCAAACATGTCGTATTTGTAATGTAATATACGATAATTGGAGATAATAAACAAAAAGCAATCTTCCTGGAATTATTTCCCTACAAGCGCTTTTTACGTCCAACAATATCTCTATAGATTATTTAAGGAGAACCCGGATGGTAGCGACAGTCAGGTGCATCAGCCCGGTTGGCATAGCGAATCTGGTTAAAACTTATCCCTTGGCTCCTCGTTTGGATAATATCGATGGAAAAAACATCTGTCTGAGTATTTGTGGCGAGCCTGATATCACGATTGCCCTGGAGAAAAAGCTCAAGAGTGATTATACCGGTGTAAACTGGACTTTGAAAAAGACTTATGGTCTTTTCCCCATCGGATTAACGGAAGAAGAATTAAAGACTACCGACGCGGTAATTCAGGGTGTACTGTGGTGAAGTAACGCCGTGTGGGAGCAGTTGCCCTACATTGCTAAACTGGAAAAAGCAGGCATTCCAACAGTACTCATTGATTTCGAAGACCAGTATAATATGGTCAAGCAGACTGCAGCGCGATCTGGCATCCCCAATGTCCGTTACGTTCACGCGTCACGCACGCTTCCGGGACCTCAGGATGTTGACTCATGGATGACCAAAATCATGGACGCGTTGACAATCCCCTTAACCGAAAAAGAGAAAGAAAGTGGTACCTGGATTCCCACCTTGGATGAGCGGATCATTTTCGAAGGTAACATGGATGAAGCGGAAGAGTTCTTCCATCAAGCGGAGATGATTCCTCATCCGGTCAATGCTCCTATCGCCCGGTTTACCGACGGTTTGCCTGTGCGGGTGCCTACCGAAGCGCGGGTTACCGAGATGCTTAAAGGTACCAGTCATAAACCGGACGAACTGGTAACCTATCAATCTGACAGGCGGGGATGGAAAGGTCCAGTGAAAAAAGGAGATCCGGTTTTATTCCACCCAATGAATTGGACCGCTACGGTAGAAAAAGTCGCTGCCTGCGCGGTAATGGCTGGATGCCGGCCGGAACATCTGCCTGCCGTGCTCGCCATCGCTGAATCGACCTGCTACATCGCCAGTACGCATACCTTCGGACAGTGGCTTTGCGTGAGTGGCCCCTATGCCAGAGAAGTAGGCATGAACAGAGGTTGCGGCATGCTCGGTCCCGGTAATATCGCCAATTCAACGATCGGTCGTGCTTATGAAATCATGGCTCG
>JBBITI010000078.1:0-10254 GCA_037440885.1 Dehalococcoidales bacterium
CCCGGAAGAACGGAATGAAACCGAACTGGGAATTTAATAAGATCGACTTTTTGGGGTTCTCAGAACCGGTTACCGCGACCAGGGTGTTCGCAGTGAACGCCAGGGGAGATATTGTTGGTGCTTACAACCATGTTGATGGCGTATACCATGCTTTCCTGGCCACGACGCGCTAGTAACCGAGACTCACTTTACGGATACAAATGACGATGATAGAGGTCCCTGTTTATTTACAGGGACCTCTACCGTTGCGAACTGAAGGTATATAACCACGGCAATACCTCAACTCATTTCAAACTGTCATTCCTCCAGCGTTACTTAAAAGTGTTCATTTTGAATCAGGTTGGCGAAATAAAGTTGAAGAATATTTGCGCGAATAGTGGTCGATACTGGACGGTAGATAGAACTGCCACCTTTGACTTTGTTGTAGTGCTAGCTTAACTTGCTGGTGCGAATCCACTCTGCTGGAGCTGAGGTAACAATAGGTAATACGACCAAAGACTTCGATTTGGATTTAAGCCTCCCGACCGAGAAAAAGACTAAGGAATACCATAAGTCACGGTGTTTTTATCAAATAATATTGGCCAGTCTGGCGGAAAGTACCAAAAAAAATTAGTATCAGTCCAATGATTAAAATAGTAGCGACGCCTAAATAATTAGTGATTTTAGGCAAGGCCACTGACGTCATTATCTTATAGCTAATCATTTGACCCACGGAAACCGCAAATATAAAAATAAAAATATCAACTAGCAGAATTTCCGTGCCGGTAATTGCTGTATTAGCATAAAACCTTGTTTGAAATGCTCCCAGACACTTTCATTTACTGATGCAATAGCCCCGACAATAGGCAAGTTCCCTGACCATTTAAAAACGAAATGGAGAAGTGCGCCAACAAGGAATACGAAGATAATACCTGATACTTCCCACTTTAAAATATATTCATTCAATCAATCTTGCCTTAATTCGACGCAATTAATGAATTGTGCTGATGCAATTTTAGTTATTACAACTGTGGTTTCGTGTACATTAATCCTTCATATTATATGTTTCTACCCCATGAAGTGTCTAACCATGATATCCCACAGTGATATATTGCTTATTGGTTAGAAGTGGTATATTATGAGTCAATAATATTATTAAGTAATAATATTTTTGGTTATTCTTTACGCTGTTCAACGTAAAGCAATATCAGGGAGAATTTCTAGGATCACGCCAAATCTCAGGATACAAAAAGCCGGCCACTTCGAGAGTAAAAGAAGATGAGTAATAAGGGATCAGTGTTGAGTAAGGACGCGCTTTATATTTTAGGTATTATCGCAGACAGCCCAATTAACCCATATACAATTTGCAAACTAATCAACTATAAGCGTAAAAGCTTTAAATCGCCTATCCCTTTACAAACGGTATACAGCACAGTCAAAGCACTTCATGCGAAAAAACTAATTACGTTTAAAGTAATAAAAAATGCAAAAATACCTTATAAAACGAATTACTCGATAACCTCAAAGGGTAAAGAAGCACTTAAAAAAGGTATGTTATCTTTCCTCAATGAACCTGAAGACCCGTTTTCTCAAGTACATGTCGCACTGACAGTTATGGCTTTTTTGTTGTCCACGGGAGACTTAGATAAAGAGGCAGCCTTAAGCACATTAAAAAGATTCAGAGAAAAAATCAAGAGAGAAATTACCACCGGAAGGAAACTACTTGCTACAGAATCTGATAGCACAGTAGCCGATCACATTCTCATGGGCATTCGAAATTCACATAAACGACTTACAAACGACCTGGCTACGGTAAATCAATTTATAGAGAAACTAGATAATACTTCCCAATGGGATTACTCGCCGATACCATTCTGGCGAGATGAACTTGTTAACAATGAAAAACATTAGAGTTGAGGTGGTATAAGAACGGCATCAATTAGCGGGACTGCCTGAAATCTACCAAGGCATTCATAAAGATATTAGCTAAAACATAAAAGAAAAAGGAGGGCATCACACATGGCAAAATCGAAATACGGAAAGTTTTTCATCACCGAGACATCTCCGAATCCACTCCACCCCCAGACACGCAACAAGGTCAGTAATTTCCCCTGGATGAATACCCTGTATATCAACGAAGAACTCCAAAAAGTCAAGGGTGTCCTCTATCTGGAAACCAACATAGTATTACGTCCTATCGCCGGGGGAGAAGAGGAGGGGAGTAAGCCTCATTATCATCCCTTCGACGAGTACCTCATGTTTCTCGGGATGGACCCGGACGACCCATTTAAGCTTGGTGGAGAAGTTGAGTTCTGGATTGAAGAAGAGAAACATATCATCACCAGGACCTGTGCCATATTCGTCCCGAAGGGGATTTATCATTGTCCTTTCTATATCCGCAAAGTTGACCGTCCATTCATGTTTATCACCACCGGAAACACCTCAAAATATGCCCACATGGCTTTCAGCGACGATCCGAAGTACTCCAGGTATATGTTCCTGGATGAAATAGCCGAGTTTTCCGTAGGCGGAAAGAAACACAAAATCACCAGAACGTATGCGGACTATCTCCAATGGTTAAACGATAAGACCCGGGAAACATCTCTTGAAGATGCGGCAGAAGACATCTCAACACCTAAAACCAGCCGGAGCCGCAAGGAGAAGGTCAAGTAGAAAACGCAATCAAATATTCTAATTGAGTATCGAACTGCACAAGGAGGACTTCAATGAGGAAGATAATCGGGCTGTCCTTTGGAAGGAAAAATGGAAATTGCGAGGCATTTTTAAAGGCAGCATTAATGGCTGCGGAAGAAGACGGCGTAAAATCAGAGATAATCCGGGCAATAGAACTAAAAATCGTGCCTTGTATAAGCTGCGGCGCCTGTTTTAAAACTGCAAAATGTCCTCACGATGATACTGACTGGATTCTGGAAAACACCATGTTAGGGGATGCTGCCTTGATCGTGGCAGCCCCGGTATATCATATCAGACCACCGGCAACTCTAATAATCGTTAGTGAAAAATTAAACCATGCCTTCCTGAAAAACCCGTATGTACACGACCGGAAAAAATTGTCAGCAGCAATCTCAGTAGGAGGTTCCGGCTATGACGGTTGGACCAGCCTGGGCTTACCTGTAATTCATTTGTTCCTGCAGCACTTTTCCACTATCGTCGACCAGGTCCAGATAAACCACTGTGCTGATAAAGGCGCTGCCCTGACACCCGATAACCAGTGGGCAATAGATAGGAGTCGGGAACTCGGGCACAACCTGGTAAAAGCAATGGACCGGCCTTACGAAAAGGTTAAGTATGTTGGGGAAGAATCGCCCATTTCCTGCCCGGTCTGCCACTGTAATATCTTTTATCTGGAAAAGGGACTCCCCGATATTGCCTGCCCCACCTGCCAGGTACATGGTCGTGTATCTCTTAAAGCAGGGAAATACCATGTCACCTGGAATGCCGATGATATACGGAACCCGCGGTTTTCGGCTGCCAAGCAGCATCACCACATGGAATGGATAATGAATCATGCCAAAGAAGAAGGTCCACAGGTCGCTATGCCGGAGACCCAGCAAAAAATTAAACAATACAACGCCTATGGCAATTACCTGAAACCGGAGAAAAAAGCAGCACAAAAATAATACTAACACGAATTCTTATCCACAAGAAAAGCACAAAGGAGAGTTGAGATGAAACAACTGCAATCTGATATAGCTGTCCTTTCTGCCGGGACAGCAGGACTGGCGGCAGCAGTCACAGCAGCAGAAGGTGGAGCAAGTGTCATCGCCGTTGAGAAAGCAGCACATACCGGCGGCACCGCTTTAAGAGCAAACCAGCTTTTTTGTGTCGAGAGCAGCCTCCAGCGTATCAGGCAGTATACACTCACCAAAGAAGAAGCCTTCCGTTTATACATGGACTTTACCCAATGGGCGGTGAATGCACGTCTGGTTAAATCCTTAATAGACAGGTCAACCGATACCCTGGAATGGCTGGAAGAGATGGGGGTGGAGTTTGTTGATCTGACGTCTCATGGGCCGGGTGGGTATTACACCGCACACATAATTAAACCAAATCCTCCTCGGTTGGGTCTGGGTGGAGCAGCAACTCTGATGCGTGCCCTTGCCAAAAGAGCTGAAGAATTAGGAGTCCAGGTATTACTCAAGAAGATGGTCGGATCACCGGTGTAATTGCCGAGAATAGGGAAAACGAAACGATCCGGATTAATTGTAACGCAGTAATCCTGGCAACCGGCGGTTTTGGAGGCCATCATCGAGCTCCGTTCGGAATTCCCGGTCTGGTTGGAGAAGGGATTAGAATGGCACGGGAGGTTGGAGCAGAGGCTACTGAAGGTACCATGCCGCCCCCGAGAGGAGGTGAGTATAGAGCTTCAGCCGCTAATTTAAACAACCCGGTCGGAGCAACATTCGGATATCCTCATCTCATGGTCAATTTGTTCGGAGAGAGATTTGTAAATGAAGAAATTACGGTAACCACCCCCTTTGGAGGAAACGCGGTCTCTCTTCAAAAAGATCGATTTGCCCTTCGCATCTATGATGAGGACACGAAAGACTATTTCATCCAGAACGGTCTGGATTTCCCCATGGGTTTTGGTATTGCGCAGGCAGGAACACCCACAGCCAGAATAAATCGGGCAGAGTTCGAAGCTGAGATAAAGAAAATCATCAATGATGGTTCTAATATGGTATTCATCGCTGACTCCATCGAAGAATTAGCCACAAGGGCAGGCATAAATCCGGATAGGCTGAAGGAAACTGTGAACGAATACAATAAGTGTTGCGAAACAGGTCGTGACGATCTCTTCAATAAAAAGTCAAGATATCTCAAACCGGTAAAGAGACCGAGATTCTATGCCTCTAAGAGTTATGGTAGTACGGGTACTCCCGAGGGTATAAAGGTAAACTATAAGACGGAGGTTCTAACCAAAGATTTTATAGCTATTCCCGGACTTTACGCTGCCGGAATGGATCTCGCCTGCAACTTATATAAGGACATCTATCCTAACATACTACCCGGTAACGCGATGGGATTTTCTCTCGGTACTGGTCGTATCGCCGCGGAAAATGCTCTCAAATACATCAAAACGTTGCAATAACAAACGAGTAATGAAAAATGAACGAGGAAATTCAATTTAAAGTACATCAATTTGGCACTGAACGCATCGAAGTAGCTTTCCGCAAAGCTCAGCCGCTTGATACACAAAATCGGGGTATAGAGTTGCAGACCTCTACCAGGATCGAATTCAAACCTGAAGCTACTATCCTGAAAAAAGGGACGACCTTTATAGAGCATGGTATTGCACTTCCCTGCGATATCCTGTGGCGGCGGGATGTAGGCGTAATAATGAGGGATGGTATAACCATATATGCCGATATCTTCCTGCCTGTTGGTACAGAAAAAGTGCCCGCCATTTTAAGCTGGAGTCCCTATGGAAAAACACTCCCCCAGCCGCCACCCCCTGGAGTGGTATCCGGAACGGTTTCCGGCTTGCAGAAATTTGAGGGGCCGGATCCTGCCTACTGGTGTAATCACGGTTATGCTGTGATTAATGTGGATGCCCGTGGCTCTTTTTTCTCTGAAGGAGATATATATTATTGGGGTACTACTTCAGCTAACGACTGTAATGATTTCATCGAATGGACGGCTGGCCAGGACTGGTGTAATGGAAAAGTAGCCATGTCCGGTAACTCCTGGCTGGGAATTATTCAATGGTTTGCTGCTGTACAAAACCCAAAACACCTTGCTGCTATTGCTCCATGGGAAGGCCATATCGATCTTTACCGTTACGATGTCCTGCGCGGCGGCATTCCTGATACCGCGTTTAACAGTTTCAATACCAGTACGCAGATTGGCCTCAACCGTGTGGAAGATATGGCTGTTATGGCACATAAATATCCACTGATGAACGCGTACTGGCGGGATAAAGAACCCCAACTGGAGAGAATTAATATACCCTCCTATATTGTAGCCAGTTGGGGAGGCCACCACACTATCGACGCCTTCCGACGCATCTCCTCCAGGGAAAAGTGGTTGCGGGTGCATAATACAGGTGAATGGCCTGATTATTATGAGTACACAGAGGACTTGCGGCGTTTCTTCGATTATTTCCTAAAAGACGTGAAGAATGGCTGGGAAAAAACTCCTATAATACGCCTTTCGATTCTGGACCCTGGTGGTAAAGATGAGGTTAACCGTCCGGAAAAAGAGTGGCCGTTGGCCAGAACCATGTATGAAAAACTTTATCTGAATGCCTCCGAGGGCTCTCTTTCTTCTAGTCCTATTGCTAAGGAGTCTTCGGTCCGATATAGAGCCGATGACAATCAGGGTGAGGCGTTATTTACATTAGACTTTAATAAAGACACGGAGTTTACCGGCTACGTTAGTCTGCATTTGTGGATCGAGACCGATAGTGCTGACGATGCAGATTTGTTTGTACTTCTGAATAAGCTTGATACTGACGGTAAGCCTGTATTGGGTGGATTTGGTTTCGTCGGTCCGGATGGCCGGTTACGAGCATCACACCGTAAATTGGACGACTCGCGGTCGACCCCCTGGTTACCCTACCATCCTCATGATCAGGAGGAACTTCTCAAGGCCGGCCGGTTGGTCCCCTTAGATATTGAAATCCGTCCTATCGGCATGCGCTGGCATGCCGGCGAAAAACTCTGTCTCACTATAGCAGGGCATAATATCCTGAGCCGGTTTCGGAAGGGCTTCCCAGGAAGTTCTCATCCACCCGGTCCGGAAACCCGTAACAAAGGGCATCATATCATTCATACTGGTGGTGGTTATGACTCCTATCTGCTTTTGCCAAAGGTATCGTAGTCGTTAAAAAGTGTTCATCTTGACTCAAGTTTCGTATTTCGATATTCGGATTTCGAATTTGGGAGTGATGTAGCGTGGTTGGGTAAGTATGGTGGGCGGTACTTGACTCGAACCAATAATCTTTGTGCTGTTAACCTGGTGTTGGTGAGCCGCCGAGGAATCGAACCTCGAACCTAGTGATTAAGAGTCACTTGCTCTGCCAATTGAGCTAGCGGCCCGATAACCGAAGTGTAACAAAAGTTGAGACTAAGTTCAACCCGGAGAACCGTGGATTAGTGAGTAGCTCGCTTGTGTGAAAAATTATGTCCGTGAGAGTAGTTCAAGAATGCAGCCGGGACACTATTTTCTTGTACTGCATGCAGAGCAGGCGGGAGTTCAACAAGTGTGATATTCCGTCAGCACTTTCTGGAACTCGTTATTGATTCTCGCAGCGATTGCTGACCATGCATACTGGTTGACGGTGGCTCGTATAGATTGGGCATGGCATTGGTTCCGCTGCGGTCTTTCGAGTACGGTCCGGATACGGTCAGCAAGACCTTCAGCAGTCCGTTCCGGAATCACATAGCCAGCTAACCCCGGTTGTATTATCTTACGCAGGACACCGACATTAGTTGCCACCACAGGTGTACCGCAAGCGAGGGCTTCAAGAGCGACAAGACCGAAGCTCTCATAATGCGAAGGGACCACGCAGACATCAGCGGCATTGTAAAAGGAAGGCATGATCTCGTGTTTGACCGCACCGAGGAAGGAAACCGAATCAGCAATGCCGAGACGGCAAGCGAGCGACTTCAGTTTTTTTAGTTCAGGATCGTTATCGGTACTGCCGCCAATAATAAGAAGCCGGGTGCTGGATGTATCAGGAAGCTCGGCAAAAGCGTTGAGTAACCGGTCAATTCCTTTCAGGGCTTCGATCCGGCCGGCATAAAGGACAATTTTAATTTTGTCCGGCAGGTTGACCTGATGCCGGGCGATGGTGCGGTCGATGGGCTGGAAGGTCTGTAAATTCACACCGCAGGGAACTACGGCGATATGATTTTCGGGTACTCCGTAAACGTCGACCAGAGCGGATTTTTCACGTTCGGTAGCGGCGATAACGCGTTGTGCTGAACGGGCTAGTTCGGTTTCGGTGTAGATGCGTAGATCGGGTTCTTTGTAACCGATGCCGAGGGAGTTTTTTATTGATCCCAGAGTGTGGAACATGATGAGATGGGGAACCTGCCAGTGAACCTGGACCTCCCGTCCGGCTAAACCGGATAACCAGTAGTGGCTGAAGATCAAATCGTACTTTAAATTCTGGCTGTTACGAAAGCGTACCAGTGATTCAGTAAATTCCGGTATGTGATGAAAAAGGTCCAGTTTAGCGATCGATTCGTTCCCACCCATCGGGAAATGGATCAGCCGAGTATAGGGGTTCAGGTTTTCCATGAGGGGGTCAGCGGGGTCGTGGACACGGGTAAAAATATCAATCTGGTGTCCCAATTTGCCGAGTTGGCAAGCCAGCTCCCTGATATAAACACTCATGCCTCCGGTATCTTTGGTACCGAGTTGCCCCACGGGGCAACTGTGGGCGCTGAGGAAAGCTATACGCAAAATTTAGTCTCCATTTTCTGCGGTTAATTGATGTCGATCAGACACCGATACAGGGGTATTTCCTGCCCTCCGAGCCGCTCTTTGTAGATTTCATTACCTTTAAGGAACTCAAACCGCTTTCGACCCTGGCGGATACTTTCCTGAATGGCGAGTACTTTTGACATCAGACCGACACTCAAAGAATCGAACTGTGGATCGAAGCCACTGTTATAAAGGTACATGATGTCATTATAATCGAAACACATAACTATCGCTGCTGGTTGAGAATCGATCTCCAATTTTCCAAATCGAATTAGACCGGCATCGGACATGACTTTACTCAGAGAATGGAAGAATGCGGTCATCTCCGGAGTCATGAAGCGGGCTTTTTCACCACGGGCGAGAGAGAAAAGATGAAAGAAAGTCTCGAGCATAGTATCCGTCTCGGCATTGTTAATGAAGCGGTACTCAATCTTCCCGGCCTCCTGGAGACGGCGCAGTTTACGTCTTACCTCATGCCGCTGTTTGGTGTTTAGAGCATTGAGGTACTCATCGAAAGTGGCCGGCAGGGGCATCTCGGAAGTAACGTCTTCTTGAGAAATGGTGACTCTGGCGCCGTACTGACGTGCGATCCCGATTAGTTCAGTCATGACGGTTGAGTCGGGGCGGACAAGGCCGAGGCGGAGTTGTGTTACGCCTTGCCGGTGTAGTTCGTCAAGAATGGCTTTGAAGAAGTGGCCCTCGAATCCCGGTAGAACGACGAAGTCGAGATAATCGCAGACATCATCTCCGCCGACAAGAGAGGCAACTTTGTTATTAATCTGGAGAGGAGCGATACCGATGACGCGGTTTTCGTAATGGATAGAAACTAGATGGGGTTCCGGGTTGGTGTGGAAATGCTGCCACCAAGTCTGCATCCATTCGGGCAGGATGAAGACGGATTTCCATTGCAATGCCTTACTGTTCTTACGCAGGGCTGCTAAACTGGAGAAGCTTTCCCGGGTGATGGTATACATCAGTTGAATTCAGTGTAACACTCTTGAATAGCAGCGTCAAAAATAATAATCAATCTGAAGTTGTATCCTTCAATAATTCTCGGTTCACTCCTAATAAAAAAAGCGGCTTCAAGCCGCTTTTCACTTAACAGCTTAATAGCGAGAGGAAGGAATGCACCGATCTTAAATAGGTCGGTGACCGACCTAGGAGATAGTCCCCCGATTAATTCGGGAAACGTACGCTCCCTAGAAAGGAGGTGATCCAGCCGCAGCTTCCGCTACGGCTACCTTGTTACGACTTCGTCCCAATCACCAGCCCCACCTTCGGCGACTGCCTCCCTTGCGGGTTAGCCCATCGACTTCAGGTGTTGCCGACTTTCATGACGTGACGGGCGGTGTGTACAAGGCCCGAGAACGTATTCAACGCAGTATGCTGACCTGCGTTTACTAGCAACTCCAACTTCATGCTGGCGGGTTTCAGCCAACAATCTGAACTGAGGACGGTTTTTAGGATTAGCTCCGAGTCGCCCCATTGCTACCAATTGTACCGCCCATTGTAGCGTGTGTGTAGCCCAAGACATAAAGGCCGTGCTGACTTGACGTCATCCCCACCTTCCTCCCCGTTTTGCGAGGCAGTCTCGCCAGAGAAAATAACTGGCAATAGGGGTTGCGCTCGTTGCAGGACTTAACCGAACACCTCACGGCACGAGCTGACGACAGCCATGCAGCACCTGTGGCGGCTCCTGATTTAACAGGTCGTTCCCCTTTCGGTTCACTACTTCCGTCATGTCAAGTCTTGGTAAGGTTCTTCGTTTTGCATCGAATTAAACCACACGCTCCGCTGCTTGTGCGGGCCCCCGTCAATTCC